>CANBWK010000005.1 GCA_947373105.1 Comamonadaceae bacterium
GCGGCGTCGGCAAACTTGTCGCTGGCCACGCTGATAGAGGCACTGTTGCCGGTGGTAGACGGCGTGAAGGTGGCGGTGTAGACCTTGGGGTCGGTGGTGCTTTGGGTGAGGCTGCTCAAGCTGCCGCCGGTCACAGCCACGTCGTCCGCCGTGAAGTCACTGCTCAGCTCGGACAGGGTGAAGGTGATGACGGCCGTCTCGCCTGCGGCCAGGGCTGCTGCGTTGCTGGTGATGGCCACCGTGGGCGGCGTGGTGTCGATGGTGAAGGGCGTGAGGTTACTCGCGGTGGTCACGCCGTTTTGCGTGACGTTGAGCACCGGGTAGTAGGTGCCGTCAGGCAAGTTGGTCGGGTTGGTGAAGAGCCAGGTGCCGTCGGGGTTGACCGTGACGGGGTAGGTCTGGCCGTTGATCGTGACCGTGGCGGTGGAGCCTGCGGGCACGGTGCCGCTCAGCGTGGGGGTGTTGTCGTTGGTTTTGTGGTCGCCCAGCACGCCCGAGTCACTGGAGGGGTCCAAGGCGCCGGTGATGCCAGAGCCTGCGCTGCCTTTGGAGGCTGCCGCCACGGCCACGGCCGCTCCGGCCAAGCCCAATGCGCCCAGCAAAGGCCCGAAGGCAAACACCGCCAGCGCAGCGCCTGCGCCCTGCACCTCTTGCCCGCCCAGGGCCACGTTGACCGCTTGGCCGCCTTCGGCCAACTCGGGGATCAAACCCTTGACTTGCGGGTCCTCGGGCACGTATTCATAAAAGGCACCGTTCTCGGCTTTGCCGATCACGCCGTTGTAGCCCTCGGGCATGACGCCGTAGTAGTCCTCGATGATGACGTCTGAGGCGCTGTCGTCTTCAAAGGTGATGTGCAGGTCTTTGCCCACGCGGCGCACTTTGACGTACTCGGGGGCGGCGCTCTTGGCTTTGTCGATCTCTTGGAGTTGGTACTTCACGCCCGCTTGCGCCTTGATGCGCAGGGGCTGGCCGCGGTCGCCTGCGCCTTGGGTGACGTCTAAAGATCGGTTGTCTTCTGCTTTGCCGGTGTTGACGAGTACTTTGTATTGTTTTGCGAAGCTGGTGCTGATGGCCATGGCTTAGTCCCTGATACCTGAAGGTGTTGAAAAAAGTCGGCGTTGCCCGACGGTCTCGTTCTCAAGTTTGTCAGTTAAAAAAGCAAAATCAATACGCCAATTGGCGTACGCCATCCAGAATCCTGGGCGGGGAATAGGTACCAAATAATTCAGAAATGAGAAAACCGGGGGAAACGTTGAAAAGCGGGGTGCACGGATGTCGGACCTGAAGGTGCCGACCTACTCAAGTCGGGGCCGACTTACGGATGCTTCATCTCCACGTCTGATCGCTTGCAGGCAAACGCCTACCAAAATCAGCGGCGCAAGGGCTTAAGTAAATGGCTCAGGCCGTTGTGGTCGATCTCTTGCATCAACTGCAGCAAGCGCCCTACCTCGCCTTTGGGGAAACCTTCTCGCGCAAACCAGTTGAGGTAATTGCCGGGCAGGTCGGCCAGCAACACACCTTTGTGTTTTCCAAAGGGCATTGGCATTGTGACCAGCTTCAGCAGGTCTTCGGGGTTCACGATTTGTCCATGATCGGGGTCTGAACAGCCAGCCAGTCCTGCACACACGCGTGAAAGGCCTCGGGCCTTGAAATCATGACCCAATGCCCACAAGCTAGGCCTTGCACCGCACTGCCGGGTGCGGCCGCTACTTTTTCAAGCCATGCCTTTGAATGAAACATGAAGGGCTTGCGCTCGCCATAGACAAAGAGCAAAGGCATGGACAACCGGATTTGCGCCGCACGTTGAAAGCCACCCGCCGTGCCAAACCATTGCATGGCATAGGGGTAGTTCATCTTGTGGGTGATGGTGTCTTGATCGGTCGGGCAACGCAGCCAGCGGGCCATGGCACGGGTCATGTGGGTGCCCAGTCTACCCCCCAGCTTCCAAGCCACAGCCAGCCAGAACTGGTAAGCAAAAACAGACAGACTTTCCCGAGGCCGCCAACTGCGCAGCAAGGCCTGAGCGTTGTGGTCTCCCACGTCTACCGCCACCACACGGGCGACGAGTTCGGGTTGGCGCATGGCAAATTCGTAGCCAAAAACACAACCCCAGTCGTGCAGCATGAGAGTCACAGGCCGCTCGGGGCTGATGCGTTCGATGATTTGACGCAACAGCTGGCACATGTCGTCGAGGCTGGTGACTTTGGGGCCACTTTCAAAACCGGGCATGGTCAAGCGGGCACAGGTGTATCGGTCGGCAAGGGCCGTTACGGTGCTGCTCCACAAGGCTCGGGTATCGGGCCAGCCGTGAAGCATGAGAACGACTTCTTGCCCCTGCCCTTGCAGCCAGATTTCGGTGCCGTTGACGGTGATGCAGCGTTCTTGGTTCATGATCTATATGTGTAGGAGCCTGAAGGCGATGTTGTAGGAGCCTGCCTGCAGGCGATTTGTGGGTAGGCAAAAGCCCATCGCGAGCAGGCTCGCTCCTACAAAGAGATTACAAATCCATCGCGAGCAGGCTCGCTCCTACAAAGAGATCACAAGGCTTTGGCCAGGCGTGCAATGCCGTCGAGGATTTTGTCTTCTGCGGCGGTGGCAAAACTCAGGCGAAAGGTGGCGTGATCGGGGTTGGCACAGAAGAACGGCGCACCGGGCACAAAGGCCACGCCATTGTCGATGGCGCGTTTGGCAAACACATTGCCGTCAGCTACTTGGCCTCGCGCACCTGTCAAACGCGCCCAGACAAACAAGCCGCCTTGAGGTTGGACAAACTCGACCGCGTCACCCAGCTCTTTGCGCAAGGCATCACCCATGGTTTGGGCTCGCTTGGCGTAAACACTGCGCACTTTGTCCAGTGTGGCAGGCATACGGCCCGCCTTAAGGTAGTGCGCCGCAGTGGCTTGGGCAAAGGTGCTGGTGTGCGCATCGCTGAATTGTTTGCACATCGTGGCGCGGGACAGCAAGGCTTCGGGGGCCACCATCCAGCCCACACGCAGACCAGGTGAGAGTACCTTGGACAAAGAGCCGCAATGCACCAGCAACTCGCGGCTACCGGGCACCTTGCTGCTCAAAGCCAGCAAGCTGGGGGGCGGGGGTTCGCCAAAGTACAAGTCGCCATAAGGGTCGTCTTCGACAATCAAAGTCTGGTGTTTGACGGCCATCTGCAGCACCTGCAGGCGTCGCTCGGCGCTGAGCAAGGCACCGCTGGGGTTGCCAAAGGTGGGGATCAGGTAGACAAATTTGGGTTTGTGCTCTGCGATCAGTTTTTCTAATTCTTCGGTTTGGACGCCATGGCCGTCGACCGGGGCGCTGATGAGCTCAGCCCCATACAAACGAAAGCACTGAATGGTGGCCAAAAAGGTCGGGCCTTCGACGATCACTTTGTCGCCGGGACTGATCATGGTCTTGCCTATCAAATCCAGGGCTTGCTGGCTGCCGGTGGTCACGATCAGATCCTCGGGGCTGACGCTTTGGGCGCCCTTTTGCGCCATAAAGTGCGCCAGTTGCTCGCGCAACGGGCCAAAGCCTTCGGTGGCGCCGTATTGCAAGGCTGCACCGGGGTCTTGCGTCAGGGCGGCATTGCTGGCTTCACGGATGCCTTCTACGTCAAACATGGCGCTGTCAGGAAAGCCACCGGCAAAGCTGATGATGCCTGGCTTGCCCAGGAGCTTGAAAAGTTCACGGATGGCAGAGGTTTCAACGTTGTTCAGGCGGTCAGCGAAATGCAATGGAGACGTTTTGGACATGGTGTATCTTTCTGATTGTCTTGACCACCATTTTGCCAACTTCCGAAAGTGCAATGAAACCCGCTCAAATTGAATCTTTTTTTGCCACACTGCAAGCGGCCAATCCCACGCCCGTGACGGAGCTCGAATTCAACAGCAATTTCCAGTTGCTGGCTGCGGTGCTGCTGTCTGCGCAGGCCACCGATGTGGGCGTGAACAAGGCCACACGCAAGCTGTTTCCCGTCGCGGGTACGCCGAAAAAAATCCTCGCACTGGGTCTGGAAGGACTGGAGAGCTATATCCAGACCATTGGCCTTTACAAAAGCAAAGCCCGTCACCTGATGGCCACCTGCAGCATATTGGTCGAGCAGCATGGCGGCAAAGTACCCCGAACCCGCGAAGCCCTTGAAGCGCTGCCCGGTGTGGGCCGTAAAACGGCCAACGTGGTGCTCAATGTGGCCTTTGGCGAGCCGACAATGGCTGTCGACACGCACATTTTTCGACTGGGTAACCGCACCGGACTGGCACCGGGCAAGACGCCTTTGGCCGTGGAAATGAAACTGCTTAAACGGATTCCTGCCCACTATCTGGTGCACGCACACCACTGGCTGATTCTGCATGGGCGCTACATTTGCCAAGCGCGCAAGCCACTGTGCTACCAGTGCGGGGTGTCGGCCTTTTGCAGCTTCAAACCCAAAACTAGCCCGCCAGAAACAGGCGTTCAGTAACGCTCTGTGCGCCCACCTAAGGACTGCAACACCCCCATCCACAGGGCCGATCTTTCTGCATAGGGCTCTGGGTCTTGTGCGCCACTGGCCTGGGCGTATACCGCGGTTTGCACCATCACAATGCCTGTGGCTGGTTGGACAAACACGGACTGGCCGTGCACCCCTTGAAAAGCAAAACTGCGCTCTTTCAAAGGATGCAACCAAAACTGGTAACCGTAGCCAAAATAGGGCGTGGCTTTGTAAGGCGCAAATGCGGCGGGTTGCTTGGCAATGTCCGTCGCTTCGCGCAGGTACTCGGCTGAAATGATTTGCTTGCCGCCTGCTTTGCCGTCATTGGCCATCAACAGGCCCAAACGTCCCCAGTCGCGCAAGACGGCATTGAAGCAAAAATACGCGCCGGCCTGGCGGTCTCGGCCGTGGCACCAAAAGGCGTCACCTTCTGCGCCCAAGGGCTTCCACAGCCACTCTGTTGTCAAATCGGCCATGCTGCGCCCGGTGGCGCCGGTCAACACACGGCCAAGAACTTCGGTCTCGGCGCTGGCGTAAACGAACTTCGCGCCCGATGGGCTGTGCCGGTCAGAGAAGGTGCGCAATACGCTGACGACCTGAGGAGTGCCGGTGGCAAAACTGGAGGACAACTTGGACACATCGTCTTGCCCGTCATATCGCTCGGTAAAGCTAATCCCCGAACTCATGCGCAAGAGATGGCGGATGGGCGTGGCACCGTAGGCGCTGCCCGCCAGGTCTTTGGCGTATTGACCTGCAGGGTCATCCAAAGATGCGATCAAGCCCTTTTCTAATGCCACACCGATCAACATGGACGTGACGCTTTTGGCCATCGAGAAAGACAAAAACCGCGCATCTTCGGTGCGGCCATATCGGTAGCGCTCGGTCACGATTTCGCCATCCTTGAGAATCAGCAAACCTGTGATCCTGCGCCGCTCCAGGTACTCGTCAATCGAGTAACCGAGGTTGCGATAACGGTATTTGATGTCAGGTGGATTCACAGCCTTGGGCAGTGGATTGACGGTGTCGCCACGTTGGACAAATTGACCCAAGACACCGGGTACTTTGTCCAGTGCAGACCAAGCGCCGACCCGGTTTTCCATGGCCGACCAGCGACTCCCTATGGGGTAACCCGCCTGCTTGCCCAAAAGGGCTTCGTCGGGTTCAGCCCAAATCGAAGCACTGCCCCCTATCAAGCAAAGGGTCACGCACATTTTCATAAAAAATTTGTTTTCTTTTAAATTCATTTTCATTTCCTTTCGCTCTTGGTCTGGTCATGCAAGCTCCCCTGCGCTAACAGGTAAAATCTAACCAGACGATGCATGCTTAAAGCGGCAGTTTCTCCACTTTGAAGCCATTTGTCCATTCTCATTAATTATCCTGATCGGCCCCACCCTGGCGCGCAAGAACCCAGCTCTGCTGGACCAAACGCCCCATTTGAATGTATGACGAGAGCCGAAACCCGAGCCCATCTGAACAGTTCCAACCTCACGCGATTCTTAACTGAAAGCGGTATGACCGAGCCTGCGCCGTCCAAAGAAGACGTTGGGCAACAGTTGGGGGACTGGCTGAACTTCAAGCAAGCGATTTCACTGCATGGGGTCCTGAGCCAGGAATCGCTGACCCTGGCAGCATCGCCGCGCAGTGTTGCGCCGATCGCCACAAAAGCCCTGCGCCAGCATGTTGAAAAAGTTCGCACTGCATTGGCGCTGTCCCTGTCCGAAGGCGCGCCCACCGGTTCGGGCTTGACACGCATTGATATGCCTGAAGTCGGACTCGACGAACCGATTGACTTTAAGGCCGCCTTTGAACCGTACCGAAGATTCCATGCGGCTCATCAGCGGCAGATGGAACAAGTCATCAGGACTTTGCGTTCGCAGGTGCGAGGCCAAATGGCCAATGCACCCGCACTGAAACAACTGGCCCATTTGGATGCTGAATTTGAAAATATTCTTCAAGAACGCGAAACAGCCTTATTTGGCAAAGTGACCAAGCTGTTTGAAAAGCGCTTTACCCAAGCCCTCAAACAACACCTCAAAAAGCAAACAGAAGCCACCCAAGAGAACCCTCCTGCCGACTTGAACCCATGGGCGTGGTTAAGCGCACTGCGACAAGAATTGCGAACCGCCTTGCTGGCCGAACTGGACACGCGGATGCAACCCACCATGGGCTTGCTTGAAGCCTTAAACCCAGAATACCCACAAGAACAATGAAACGATATTCCTTTCAAATTGCATTTTCAATCGGCGCTTTCGCACTCCTATGGGTTGCGGCTTACGTGGCCAGCAGTCACCTTTTGGTCCTCGTCATGACGGCACTCATTGGGGCGGTCTATCTTTTTGGTGCGTTGGAGTTGCGGCATTACCGCAGCACCACGACAGCCTTGAGTCAAGGTTTAGAAGAAATTCCTGAGAATTTGCACACCCTGAACGATTGGCTGATCACCCTGCCCGCTTCGCTGCACAACGCGGTGCGTCAACGTGTTGAAGGCGAACGGCAAGGATTGCCCGGCCCGGCACTCACGCCCTATCTGGTGGGGCTGCTGGTCATGCTGGGCATGTTGGGCACCTTTTTGGGGATGGTGGTCACGCTCAATGGCGCCGTCTTTGCGTTGGAAGGCTCCAGCAACGTGGCGGGCATCCGCGCCGCATTTTCAGAACCCATCAAAGGCTTGGGCCTGGCGTTTGGCACCTCGGTTGCTGGTGTGGCCACCTCGGCCATGCTGGGTCTGATGAGCAGCCTGGCCCGACGCGAGCGCGCTCAAGCAAGCCAGACGCTGGACAGCCGCATCGCCAGCAGCCTGAGAAGCTTTTCACTCACGCACCAGCGCCAGGAAACCTTCAAAGCCTTGCAACAGCAATCGCATGCCCTCCCCCAAGTGGTCGCACAACTGCAGACCATGATGCTGCAGATGGCCCAGACCAGCGAACAAATCAATGCACAGCTCATAGCCAACCAGCAAAGCTTTCACCAGGATGTGCACACCGCCTACACGGGCTTGGCACAATCGGTGGACCAATCGCTGCGTACCAGCTTGAGTCAGAGCATGCAAATGGCCAGCGACGGCATACGTCCTGTGGTACAGGCAACGATGACGCACTTGGCCGAGCAAGCCCAGAGCATGAACGAGAAATTGCGACTCAACACACAGCAGCAACTGAGCGAGCTCAACGCGCAGTTCAGCGTCACAGCAGCAAGTGTGTCGCAGACTTACCGCACAGCCCTTGATCAGAACCAAGCACAGCAAAGCATCGCCGACCAAGCCCGTTTGGAGGCTTGGAAAGCCTCGCTTGAAAGCATGGCCACATCGTTGAGCAGCCAATGGCAAGCCTCGGGCACGCAAACACTGACCCAGCAGCAAGCCGTCTGCGACACCCTGACCCAAACCGCGCAAGCGATCACCACCCACACCCAAACGCAGGCCACGCAAACGCTGGCCGAGGTCACCCGCCTCATGGCCAGCAGCGAAGAGCTGATGCGCGCGCGCATTGCTTCAGAGGCGCAATGGGCGGCGCAGCACGCCCAGCGCTCGGAAGAGCTCAGCGCCTTGCTTCGCACCGAGCTGTCGGCCCTGCGCGAGGCCGAAGACGTACGCGGCCAGGCCGCCGTGGCCCGTTTGAGCGAATTGCAAACCGCCGTGACGGTGCACCTGACGACCTTGGGCACCGCCCTGGAAGACCCGATCACACGCCTGATCGAGACCGCATCGCAAGCACCCAAAGCAGCGGCCGAAGTGATTGGTCAGTTGCGCCAAGAAATCTCAGTCAGCGTGGCGCGAGACAACACCCTGCTTGAAGAGCGCACCCGCATCATGGACACGCTCAGCCATTTGTTAGATGCGATCAACCATTCGTCGACCGAACAACGCAGCGTGATCGACAACTTGGTCAGCTCGTCCGCGGCCACCTTGAACCAGGCCAACAGCCAGTTCATCGACCATGTGAGCAGTGAGTCTGCCAAGCTGGGCGACATTGCGGCGCAAGTGACGGCCAGCGCGGTGGACGTGGCGAGTCTGGGCGAGACCTTTGCTTTTGCAGTGCGCTCGTTCAACGAGACCAACGAAAAGCTCATGGGCAACTTGCAGCGCATCGAGCAGGCGATCGACAAGTCCATGACCCGCAGCGACGAGCAGCTGGCTTACTACGTGGCACAGGCCCGCGAAATCATTGACCTGAGCATCACTTCGCAAAAAGACGTGCTGGAAACGCTGCAAAGACGTGCAGCCCAGACCCATGAGGGAGCCGTTTGATGCTGGACCACGACGCAGACGTCGAGTCGAGCGCGCCAGTCTGGATCTCGTTTGCCGACCTGATGACCGGCCTGCTGGGCGCATTTGTACTGCTGTTGGTGGGCGTCATGGCCACACAGTTGGACATGGCCTCCAAGCTGGAAAACGAGGTGCAAAAGCGCCAGATCGAAGAACAAAAACGCCTGACACTGGAGAAGGCACTGGCCATTCCACTGGCCAGCGGTCGGATCACCTTGAACAATGGCCGTATCGGCATCAGCGGCAAATTGCTGTTTGAACTCAACTCCGACAAGCTCGAACCCGAGGGCCGCCAGCTGCTCAAAAGTCTGGTGGTGCCGCTGCGCAGTTACCTGCAATCACGTGAAGAAATGCTGATGGTCAGCGGATTTACCGATGACAAATCGATCACCAGTCGCAACCGTCAATTTGAAGACAACTGGGAACTTTCTGCACAACGTGCGCTGACTGTCACCCGCACTTTGATTGACGAAGGCATGCCGCCGTCCATGCTGTTTGCCGCCGCATTTGGCAAAGAGCAAGCCCTGACACCCAACACCGATGACAAAGCCCGAGCCCAAAACAGACGCGTAGAAATTGCGCCTGTGCCCAAAGTCAGCAATGCAACCCCAACCGCAGCCAAGCCATGAACCAGGTGGCGCCCAGCATGCCCCTATCGCAATCCCTGGTGGCGTCGCTGCGAACTGAAGGTGCGGCGAACTTTGATGCTGTGGGTTGGCATTACATCGAAGTGTTGCATGAACGCACCTGCGGGCAAACGGGTTTGGCGCAGCAACTGCTCACTGAAAAATTGGTCAAACTGCTGGTCGATTTCAAAGCACGATTTGAAGCCGGGCAAAAGCCGCCACAGGCCCTGCCGTTGCCCCCAATGGAACCGCCTTCACCCTTGGCCAATTTGCTGAATGACATGGTCCAGCACTTGCCCACAGAGGACTCAACCCGCAGGGGTAAGACAGCCAACTGGCGCGTTGAAAGCCCCCAAGTTAAAAGGTTCCGTCAAGCGCTGGGCAAAATCAGCGTGCAAAAACAAGTGGCGAAGGCCATGGCCCAGGCACCGCACAATGCGGGTCCCATCAACTCGCACATGCTGGTTCTCAGATCGCTGGGTCTCATGCGCCAATGTGCACCGGACTACTTGAACCGGTTTATGGCTTATACGCAGACCTTGTTCTATTTGGACGATGCCGGCAAAGTGCGGCAACCCGCGCCCAAAAAATCAACGCCATTGAAACGTTAAACCGTCAACAAATCCATCTGGAATTGAGGCATCACTTCTTCAATAAACAAGTTAAGTGAGGTCAACGACTCCTCGTAGGTCAAGTCCCCAAATGCAAATCGCGTTAAGACGTAATTAGCACCAGAAATTTGCACTTCGCGGGCCAACTTTTCGGCCACTTCATCCGCTGTACCGGTAATGACAATGCCGGCGCTGGTTGCCGCAGCAAAATCTTCGGGGATGGGGTAGCTTTTCATGGGATTGCCATGCGCACGCCACAGGTGCTGCAAACTGTTGTACCAACAGGCGAAGGCGCGTTTGCCAATGTTGTAGGCCTCTTGGCTGGTTTTGGCTATCACCAAGTGCCGCCCTAAACCCATGAAGGGCATGACAGACTTTTCGGCATCAAATTTGGCATGCCAAATTTCTTTGTACTTGTCGGTAATGGCTTTGATCGGCGCAGAGGGCCCGTTGCACACAATATTGACGTTGTTTTCTGCAGCCCATGGGACCGCAGCGGGAGAAGACATGCCATACCAAATGGGTGGATGCGGCTTTTGCACACACTCCAACTCAACAGGCACATTGTCAAACTTGAAGTACTCGCCTTCAAAGTTGATCCGCTTGGAAGTCAGCCCCATCATGACCACATCGTAGGACTCGATGTACAACTTGCCTGAGTTCTGGGCGTTGACCCCGAAATACCCCATTTCGTAGGGAGAGCTGCCACGGCCAATGCCCAATTCAAGTCGTCCACCACTCATTTGGTCCAGCATGCAGACCTCCTCAATGATGCGCAAAGGGTGCGTCAAACTGAGCGTGTATACGAGAGGACCGAATCGCAAATTTTTCGTTCTTTGCGCAACGGCCGCTAAAAATACACTCGGAGATGAAGCCATCCCAAGCGGCGTGCCATGGTGCTCAGCAATGTGATACGCATGAAAGTTGGCACGGTCATAGACTTCCGCCAATTTGAGCCTGTTTTCAAAATGCGCTGTCAAGCCCACAGCGCCACGATCCAAGTGGTCAAATACACCAAATTTCATACCGTATCACTCGCCTTTTAAGTTTGGGGGGCCAGGGGGTCTATGCCATCGATCAAAACAAACGCCAGTCGGCAAAAGTCTTTAGAGCGATTCACCCACGCGTGGTTGGTACCTTGCTGCACCATGATGTCACCCGCTTTCATGTGGACCTCTGAGTCATCGAGGAGCATGTCTATTTCGCCCGATAAAACAATCGCGTAATCCACACTTGGGGTCCGGTGCATGTAAGCATGGCGTGCGCCTTTCCCGTCAGCATGTGGGTCCACGCCCATGGCTTTGAGCAGGTCTTCTTGATTCATGGCTTCGGCTTCAGCTGTGATGGGCGGAAAATCCACGATCCTTAAAATTGAGCCTTTTGAAGGCGGCGGCACGCTGATGGTTCTGGCGGCGCGGTCGGTTTTTGTATCGAGTCGCGCAGGCGTTTCTTCTGTGACCCACAGGAGGGTGCTGACAAAACCGGCCCCTTCCCTGGTTTTTTGGTTCGGTGCAAAGCCATCTATTTCTACGATGGCTTTTCCATGAGCGTCATGCCCTGTGACGATTCGGCGAATTCTGTGGTCCATGTTCATTCTTTCTATCAAGTCATTTTCAATCGACGACGGCACCTGAGTTTTGAATTGCAGGCGCCCAGCGTTTGTATTCCCTTTTCACAAACTCAGCCATCTCTGCGGGGCTCAAAGGCTCAGAGGGTTCCATGGCGGCCTTGTCCAAGAGTGCTGCATAGGCTGGCGTGGCCTGGAATTTTTTAAGCCTGTCTGCAAGCAACTCCACGATGGCGCTGGGCATATTGGGAGGGCCTGCAAAGGCGATCCAACCTGACCAATCAAAGCCAGGAACAGTTTCTGCAATCGGGGGGACGGACGGCACGAGGACAGTTCTTTTGGCCATGGACGTGCCCAGGGCAAAGAGCTTGTTGGTTTTTAAATGGGGAATCGCCAAGGTGCCATCAATGAATGACATATCGACTTGACCTGACAATAAATCCACCATCGAGGTGTTGCTGCCTTTATAGGGCACATGAATGATGTTCAGGCCAAGTTGTTTTTTAAGTAACTCCATGAAGATGTGTTGCGGTGACCCATTGCCTGATGAGGCATAAGAGTATTTTCCGGGGTTCTTGCGCACCACCTCAATCCAATCTTTCATGTTGCGCGCTGGAAATGTAGACGTTGCCACGAGAAAGAAATTGGTCACACCCAGGCGCGCGATGGGCGTCAAGTCTTTCAGGGGATCAAACCCTGGATTGGCCATCAACTGCGGCCCCAGACTCAGGGTGGTGACCGTCGGCACCATCAGCGTATAGCCATCAGGTGGCGCCACTGCAACGGCCTTCGCTGCCAACAAGGTACTGGCGCCCGCCTTGTTTTCAATCACAAAAGTTTGCTTCAGGCTTGATTGCAACTCATCACCAATGGCGCGTCCAAGGGCATCTACAAGAGATCCTGCCGTGAATGGCACGACGATTTTGACCGGCTTGTTCGGGTAAGTTTTAACATCTTGGCCTTGTGCATTGATGCTGATCAATGCACACGCCCAGAATAAAAGTAAATTTAACAATGGTTGCTCCTTGTTTTTAAATTACGTTTAGCGTAAATTCTTACGTATAATGAAATGAATTTAATACGGCAACACGACCCTGTCAACAGGGTTTTCACGCCTTTTCTGCAACAAAAAAAGAAACAACCCATGCAAACAAGACAACAGGGCGTAGATGCAGCAGAGGTCGTGGGCGCCATTGTGCAGGGGATGCTTCAAACCTCTCGCCCTGTTCGGTTGAAAGACTTGGAAAAGCAAACAGGCATAGCCTCGGCAAAGCTGCACCGCTATTTGGTCAGCATGTTGCGTTCTGGGCTTGTCGCCAAAACAGCCGATGGCAGTCGATACGACTTTGGCTTGTTAGCCTATCGAATTGGACAGTTGGCCACCCACGACCAAGATGAGTTGGACTTGTTGGAACCCTTTTTCAAAGACTTTATTGACCAACTTCAGGACGACGATCTGGGGCAGGCGGTAGGAATAGGTCGCTGGGTCGGCACAGGCGCAACCATGGTGAAATGGTTTGAGCGTGATTCGCCGCTCTCGATCCGCTCCAACCCGGGCGCGCAATTGGGCATCACCACATCGGCCACGGCCAAATTATTGGCGGCCCATTTACCCGCTAAAGTGACAAAACCTTTGGTGCTGCGCGAACTCAAAGAACGCGCGTGTTTTTCAAACGCCAATGTCAAATTGGTGTTCAATGACTACGCAAAAATAGTGACTACCGGCATTGCCAACTCCATAGGCGCACGGCGAACTGGTTTGAATGCTTTGTCCACACCACTCTTTGACAAGTCAGGCAAAGTGGTTGCCGCCATCACCATTTTGGGCATGGCTCCGAACTTCGAAGCCAGCCTCGATGGCCGGGCCGCCCAATTGCTGATGACCTTGGGTCGGCAGTTGTCTTTGAAGCTGGGGTTCAGCCCATCTCCCTGAAATCATGCGCAGGCATGCATCTGGGTGACACTGCGCTCAGATCCGGGGCAATACGACCCATTGCCCCTGCAGCGGAACAATGCGTATGCGCCGTTCAAAAACCTCCTCAATGGCTTGATGGGTGATCAGGTCCATTGCGGCGCCATGGTGGGTCACTTGTCCTTCGCGCATGACAATGATGTCGTCGGCATGCAGGGCCATACCGATTTCGTGCAGCACACTCACCACGGTGGTACCCAATGCCCTAAGGCACTGCACTTGTTCAAGCCAGTCCACCTGATGGGGTGGGTCCAAGTTGGCCAAAGGTTCGTCCATCAACATCAAAGGGGCATTGCCCGCCAAAACGCGCGCCAACAGGACGCGTTGACGCTCGCCACCCGAGAGATCTCCCAAAGTGCGATCGCACCAGGCCCAGGCCTGGGTGGCTTTGAGAGCCGCCTGTACCATGGCGTGATCCTGCGCGGTCGGCCCAGATAACCAGCTTTGATGCGGCAAGCGGCCCAACATCACAACGTCGAACACGCGCAAGTCAAGAGAGGCTGATTCACCCTGCCCCAACCACGACAATTGCAACGCCCTTTGTTGGCGGCTTAAGGTGGCTAAGGGCTGTCCACCCCATAGCACTTCACCGGTCACGGGTAACAGGCCTGCCAATGCTTTGAGCAAGGTGGATTTGCCTGCCCCATTGGGCCCCACCACACAGGTCCAACGCGCTGGCGAGATTTGCAAATCAATGCCGCGTAAAACTGACCGTCCACCCAAGGCGACTTCAATGGCACAAGCTTGCATGGACAAGCTCATGCGCGATCTCCACTGACTCGGTTCATTCGCCAAAGCAAATAGGCCCCGCCAAGAACTGCGGTGAGCACACCCACCGGCATCTCTTGAGGGGCCATCAGACCTCGGGCCAGCACATCAGCCATCAGCAACAAGGCCGCGCCCATCAATGCCGAAAGGACCAACACACCGGCATGCGTGCAACGCACAAGTGAGCGCACAGCATGCGGTGCAGCCAGCCCCACAAAGGCAACCAAACCCATCTGCGCCACAGCGGCACCTGTCGCCAAAGACAACAAGCCCACCAGCAGTAATCGGGCCTGAGGCAGTGGCATGCCCAAGCTCAGCGCGGTTGACTCTCCCAGCGTGAGTGCATCAAGTACGCGCGACAAAGCCCAGGACCCGCTCAAACAAACGCCCAAGGCCAAAGCCATCAGTGCGCAAGCGTACCAGCCGATGAAAGAGGTTGAACCTAACAAAAATCCTTGCATGGCCTGCATCACTTGAGGCGACATCAAGGCGACCAGTGAAGCCAAGGCCCCGAGTACCACACCCACCACCACGCCGGCCAACAACAAACGCAAAGTTTGCTGAACCCCCCTCGCTAAAAAAAGCGTCATCATCACCGCCAACACAGCACCGGCAAAGGCGGCCCCTGTCATGCCGAGACGCGGCCACCAGCCTACCGCCATCACGGAGCCGCCCAGCAAAGACACATACAGGCTCACGCCCAAAGAGGCCCCCGAGGCACTCCCGAGCAGGTACGGATCGGCCAATGGGTTGCGAAACAAGCCTTGTGCAACGGCGCCGGCCAGACCCAGCAATGCGCCGCCCAGCCACGCGCCCAGACTGCGGGGCAAGCGAATGTCCCAAACGATTTGATAAACCACCGGATCCGTCGAACCTAGCCACCACGCCTCGACACCTTGACTGCCCACCGTTGTGCCCCATAAAACCCCCAACAGGCCCAACAACAGCAAGGCCAATCCCCACCCAGTGACGCTCCAGCGTGGGTTCATGACGCCGCCCTTGCTGTCCGGTTCAGGCACTGGGCCATCAACCGGGCGCCTTCTGCCATCCGAGGGCCCGCACGCACCACCACATCGGCCTGGTCTTGCGGAAACACACACAGCCGCTCTTGCCGTACCGCCCTGAGTTGCGGCCAACCTGGGCGCTGCAATAGGCTTTGGCGCGAGCTGTCACCCGCCAAAATAACATCGGGCTGGGCGCGCACGACAAACTCGGGATTGATCTGGGGAAAAGGCCCCAGCGCTGCCGGCAAAATATTGCCTACGCCCATGCGCAATAAGGTTTCACCAATGAAGGAGGATTCACTTGCACCGTAAGGTGTCGGACTGACTTCAAAATAAACCCGTTGCAATCGGGCCTGTGCAGACAGCGATTGCACAGCGGTCTCGACCCCCGCATCAATATCGCGCCAGACGCGCTCACCTTCGGTTAGTGTCAGCCCCAAAGCTTGGGCAATTGTGAGTACCACGCGCTTGACATCGGCGTGGGTGCGTGGCTCCAGACTGAGCACGGTGATGCCCAGCGATTGCAGACGCTCAATGCCCCTTGTGGAGCCGGCCAACAGAACCAAGTCCGGCTTTTGCGCCACGATGCTTTCAATGTTGGGATCGATACCGCCGCCCATGCGCGGCAGGGATTTGACGCTTTCTGGCCAGTTTGAATAGCGGTCCACACCCACCAGTTTGGCGCATTGCCCGAGCGCACAAACGGTCTCCGTCAAAGAAGGAAGCAAACTCACGATGCGTTGGGCTGGCTTGGCAAGCTCTACTTTTTTCTGCTGATCGTCAAAGAGGGTCATGCCATGCGCAGCGCTGCACAGAAGCCCAAACATCAGCAGTTGCAAGCAGCGATCAACCATGCTGTGCATTCCACTGGCTGATGATGCGGTGCAACTGGGTTACGCCGTCGGTCAAAGCCGCAGGGCCGGGTTGCAAAATATCGGCCGATTTGATTTCGAAAATATGCCCTGTACGCACAGCCGGTACGTCTTGCCATCCAGGTCGGCTGGCGACTTTTTCAGGGCGAAATTTTTTGCCACACCAAGAGCCAATGATGATATCGGGTGCACGGTCCACAATCGTTTGCCCTTGGGCAATGATGCGGTCTTTGCCCATGGGCTCCAGGGCCAACTCAGGAAACACATCATCGCCACCGGCGATTCCGACAAGTTCGGACACCCATCGGATGGCACTGATGTGGGGCACATCCCATTCTTCAAAAAAAACTTTGGGGCGGCGCTTGAAATCGGCAGATTTTTGCCTCATTGCATCCAACTCTGAGCGCATGGCTTGCAGCTTGGCCACGCCCTGCTCCGCCTGGCCCACCATGGCCGCCACTTGGTACAGCATCGAAAATATCTCATCAACACTGCGTTGGTTGAATATCGTCACCTGCACGCCAGCGCGAATCAACAAGGCCGCAATATCAGCCTGCAGGTCAGAAAAACCAAACACACAGTCCGGTTGAAGTGCCAAAATTTTGTCAATCTTGGCGCTCAAAAAAGCACTGACCTTGGGCTTTTCTTCCCGGGCCCGCCGCGGGCGAACGGTGTAGCCCGAAATACCCACAATGCGATGCGCTTGGCCCAACAGGTACAACCACTCCGTTGCCTCTTCGGTCAGGCACACGATGCGCTGCGGGCCAAGATCAAATGTGTTCATCACTTGGGGCTGTATTGCAATGTTGCAAAGAGGCCGCGTCCCGGGGTGTTATAGCCATAGGCCAGTTGGTATTGTTTGTCAAAGGCATTGTCCAGTCGCAAACGGAGGGTCCAATTTTCATCCATTTTGCGGCTGGCATACAGCGACCACAGCGCGTACCCGCCCAAGTTAACGCCAGGGCTGTAATGCGAGTCTTTGCGTTGCCCTGCCGCGTAAGCTTTGACGCCCAGTTCAAACTCACCCACTGAACGGGAGACATCCACAGAGGCGTAGGTCTTGGCACGGCGCGCCAGAGGTTCGTTGTAGCTGACGCTCCAAGGGTCTTGCGATACCGCCGTCATGCGGATCCGGTTGCCCCACCACAGCGCACGCAAGGTGGCCTCAAGGCCTTGATTGCGCGTCTCGCCTATGTTGAGCACGTTGTAATTGGCGTCGAAATCAATAGCATCACGCGTGGCTGTAGAAAAATAAACCAAGCGCGCCAAGGTGTCTGCGCTGCTGTAGACCACCCCGGCCTCACGCGATTGGTGAGTTTCTGGTTTGAGCAAAGGGTTGGAAGAAACATCACTGGCCGTTGGGGCCCGAAATCCTGTGGAGGCGGTTGCCGTCAATCGCCATTGCGGCGCCATTTGGTAGCCTAAACCGAACAGACCTGTGGTGATTTTGTTCTGATTGGCCGTGGCATTCCACACATCGTTGTGCACCACATTCACCTCATCGTGCCGCACGTTCAGTTGCGCTGTGAGTTTGTCTAACTTTTGCGTCAAACCAGCAAACAAACCCGTGGTTTTGCGTTCCATGTTGTAAGCATAGTCACCCACAGCTGCAAAATTTTCGCGCAGGCTATCGGCGCCAAAAGTCAGGACGGTACCCGACTGAATCTGCATTTGATTGGACCAGCGCAAGGTGTTTTGTTGACCATTGAAGCGCCCATTTTTATAAGAACCATCGCCAGCGGCATACAGCACGCCGTTCTTGGCGTCCAGATAGTTCAGTTTGGCACTGGCGATATCCAGTTGCGTGGACCATTGATCGGTGACAGCGTGTCGAAGAAACGCGCCGATCACTTCATTTTTTTGTTGAAACAGATGAGTGTCCGTCACGCCTGTGCGATCGTCAGTGTCCACTTTGGAAAGCCTTGAGCTCAAACGCAATCCCACCACCAGATTGGCGTTGATGTTGCGCTCGAACTTGGCAGATGCAAATTCAGAGGTGTAACCATCCTTGTCGGGATTCACGCCACTTCGTTGCGTGGGGTTCATGGCAGAAAAGCCTTCACTGGCCGTTTTACCTGCGTTGATGTCGAAACGGTTATCTCCTACCGTTCCGCCATAACCTGCATTCCATCCCCAGCTGTTGCGCGAACCCGCACTCACGCTGCCATAGGCCTGAGGGACACCACGACCTTGGCGTGTAAACACCTGGATCACCCCGCCAATGGCCGCCTCGCCATACAAAGCACTGGCATTGCCACGCAAAATCTCAATGCGCTCAACCTGCGACAGGGGGACATCGGTGATTTGCAGGGCCCCAATGCCATCGGTTTGCGCACGCACGCCATCGACCAACAAAACCACATTCTGACTATTTTGACCGCGCAAAAAGAAGGAGGTGGTCGCCCCTGGGCCGCCATTGCGCCCAAACTCCAAACCCGCCTCACCTTGCACCAAGTCGGCCAGACTGGCCGCTTGCGATCTGTCGATATCTTGTCGGGTGATCACAGAGACAGAAGGCAATACGTCAGAAAGGGATTGCTCCAAGCGGGCCGCGGAAATGACAACAGGGTTAAGTTCTTGCGCCTGAATGGCCGAAGCACCCAAGACGATTAACACCCGACACAACGCGATTGAACAGGCACGAACAGGCCGTGCAAGAAAAGTTTTATTCATGAAAAACCAAAAATACAAGTGTCCTCACCGCCTTCCCCGACAGTGCATGGACGTTAAAGCCGTGGGTTTTAGACGCAAGGCCACCTTGTTGGCCGGTATCCGGGCTGGCGGAGACGACCTCTGTCGCCTTCCCAGTCGCTTGTTCAAGGCGACCAGTGGCATATTGACAGAGACAGAACTGTGAAGTTCGTCCGCTTGACCGTTGCGGGGGCAGCGCAGGTTGGATGTTGTCGAGCGAGCGACGCGACCTTCCTGCTTCCCGTTGAACTGCGGCGTGTGAACCACACCGCGAGCACCAACAAGTTCGATTGTAAGTATGAATCTGTCTTCAACCCTACAATACGGGTATTCACTTTTTGTCGGCCATGACAAACAACCAAACCATCGACCTGATTGCTGAACGTGTTGAACACTTGTTGCTTCGACACGAAGAGCTCGCACGCACCAACGATTTGCTAAGGCAGCAAGTCTCGGCTTTAGCGCAAGAACGCGATTTACTCAAGTCCCGACTGGCCGCTGCCCGCGCCCGGGTGGATGGCTTGATCGATCGTTTGCCCGCCACCCCTGCCTCGGATACTGCACCATGAGTACAAAACAACTGGAAGTCCAAATCATGGGGCAAAGCTACCTGTTGGGCTGCCCTGAGGGCGGAGAGCCCCAGTTGCTGGCTGCGGTGGGCAAGGTGGATCAGGCCATGTGCAAAATCCGTGATGCCGGCAAAATCAAGGCTCGGGACAAAATTGCAGTGCTGGCCGCATTGAATTTGGCCTTTGATGCCAATGAGGCGGTAGCGGTTGCGCCCACCCCAGCGCTGACCACCCTCACGCCCAGCGAGAACCCTTTGTCGGATGCGCAATCGGTTCGTTTAAGCCAATTGCTCAAGCGCTTGGACCAAGCGCTGAGTCTTGATGGACAACTCATTTAACGCGCATTGTTAACCCACATTGGCCTACAATTGGGCCGTCTGCAGTGCATGCTGGGTCTTATATTTCCTTGAACCAATGCTCACTGAGCTCGGGCTTGGTACATTGACTGGTGAGCGTGATCATCTCGCGTCAGATGAACCCAACGTCAGTCTGCCCTCGCCCACCTGAACCCCCGGTTCAGGATGAGGGTCCGGTGGCACTGCAGACACCTTAATTAGCCCTTCCCAGATTGAACCCCATGATGTTTGACCCCACCCTGATTCTTGAACTTGCAGCGTTGGGTATTGCCACTGGTTTTCTCGCCGGCTTACTGGGTATTGGTGGGGGCATGGTCTTGGTGCCGTTCTTGACTTATTTGCTGGGTCAGCAAAACGTTGCACCTGAACTGGCCGTCAAAATGGCCATTGCCACTTCCATGGCGACCATCATCTTTACCTCCATCTCCAGTGTGCGTGCTCACCATAAACGCGGGGCAGTGCGCTGGTCTCTGGTCAAAGGTCTGGCGCCAGGCATCGTGCTCGGCAGCCTGGTCGCCAGCATGGGTGTGTTTGCATTCCTCAAGGGCACATTTCTGGCTTTGTTCTTTGCGGGCTTTGTGGGCTTTTCAGCCACCCAAATGTTTTTGGACAAAAAGCCCGCCCCCTCACGCCAAGTGCCAGGCACAGCAGGCCTCTTGGGTGCGGGTGGCGTCATTGGTTTTTTATCAGGCTTGGTGGGGGCGGGTGGCGGCTTTGTGTCTGTACCCTTCATGGCATGGTGCAACATTGCCATCCACAATGCTGTCGCCACCAGCGCGGCCTTAGGGTTCCCGATTGCCTTGGCCAATGTGATCGGTTATGTCATCAGCGGACAAAACGTTCCGAACCTGCCGGAATATTCATTCGGTTATTTGTGGTTACCCGCCATGGTGGTGATTGCATGCTGCAGCGTGTTCATGGCCCCGCTCGGTGCCAGTGCAGCCCACCGTTTACCGGTCAAGCAACTCAAGCGCGTGTTCGCCAGCATCCTGTATGTTCTGGCCGCGTACATGCTTTACAAGGGTTTGAGCATCTAAACCGGTGCCACGCACCAAGGGGCTTGATCATGAACCAGGCCCATCCACAGTGCCCAGCCCGATATCGCAACAAGTGCCATACCCGCGAGTCGGATGCCCCAGCGTCTATCGCCCAGGTATTTAAGCTGAAGCAATAACCAAGGTCCTGCCCACAGGCTCACGCTGCTGCCCAAGGCAAACAAGGCCATGGTCATGGCGCCATTCGGGATATCGCCCGTCAATGCGGCCACCATCAGGGATGAATACAAGAGGCCGCAAGGCATGAGCGACCACAAAGTGCCAATGAAGACGGGGGTCACTTGCATCCAACGACTTCCACTCCGACCACCCCACCGCTGACCCCACTGTCGCACTTGTTGCCAAATTTTTTGGGCCCCGCCGTCTAACCAGACGGGTTGCTGACCCTGAGTCATCAGCAACAGCCCGAGCGCTATGGCGGCCACATGCAGCAATGACCAGACCGGTCGAACAGCGGCCGATTGAACCGTGAGCCACCCCAGAGCGCTGACACTGGCCGCCGCCAAGCCACCCATCAAAGCGTAGCCCAACAAGCGTCCAATTTGAAAACCCAGCATTGAACGCGAAGCGCCCACACCGGCAGCCTGCCCTATGCCCGCGCAGGCAGCGCCACACATGGCCACACAATGTGGTCCACCGGCCAAGCCCATGAGCAAGGCCGTTACGGCCAGGGAACTGGACATCGAAACGACTCAAATGATTTTGGAAAAGCGCGTCCGGTTGGCATCCGCCTTGACATAGCGGTCAAACGACATGGCCACGCCACGCACAAAGAACCAACCCATGGGGGTGACCTGGATCCCTGCGTCTGACAACTCTACCAGCCCTTGAGATTGCATGTCTTCCAAGTGGGTCATTTCGGATTTGAAATAGGATTTGAAATCAATGAGCCACGCCAGGTTGATGGATTCGAATTGCAATTGTCCCTGGCACATGATCGCCATGATCACAGCGCGGCGAATCATATCGTCACGACTCAACGCCAAGCCTCGTACCACGGGGATTTGGTCTTGGTCGATCAGGTCGTAATATTCACTCAATGTTTTGGCGTTCTGGCTGTAGGTTGCTCCCACACGACCAATGGCCGACACGCCCAAGGCAATCAAATCGCAATCTGGTTGTGTGCTGTAGCCTTGAAAATTGCGGTGCAGTCGGCCTTGCCGTTTGGCAATGGCCAAAGCGTCATCCGGCAAGGCGAAGTGATCCATGCCGACATAGACGTAGCCGGCTTCTTCAAGTGAAGCCAGAGACCTGGCCAACATGGTTATTTTTTCACCAGGCAATGGCAAATCGGCCGAGATGATGCGACGCTGGGGTTTGAAGCGTGCAGGCAAATGGGCATACGCATACAGGGCAATGCGGTCAGGGTGAAGGACATTGATCTGTTCCAAGGTGCGATCAAAGGACTCGGGCGTTTGGTGCGGCAGACCGTAGATCAGGTCAACATTGATGGATTCAAACCCGATTATGCGGGCCTGGGCGACCAAATCAAACACCTGCTGTGCAGGCTGAATGCGGTGTACGGCCTCCTGAACCTTGGGGTCAAAATCCTGTACCCCAAAACTCAAACGGTTGAACCCCAACTGCGCCAGCACAGACAAGCGCTGAGCGTCCACCGTGCGCGGGTCCACCTCAATCGAATACTCACCTCCAGGCACGATATTGAAGTTGCTTTTGAGCATCGCCATCAAGGCCATCAATTGCGCATCACTCAGGAATGTGGGCGTCCCGCCGCCCAGATGCAACTGGCTGACGGGCTGCCCCTTGCCCACATGTTTGACATGCAAGGCCACTTCGCGGGCCAAATAGTCCAAATAGTCCACGGCCCGCTCGGGGTGCTTTGTGATGATTTTGTTGCAGGCGCAGTAATAGCACAAAGATTCACAGAATGGAATATGCACATACAAAGACAAGGGCATGGCGCGGTTGGGCGAGGCATCCCGCCGCATTTCTAGCGCCTGAGCATAGTCTGCACAGCCAAACGCTTCTACAAATCGATCCGCCGTCGGGTAAGAGGTATACCGAGGCCCTGGCACATCAAACCGGGTCAGTAATTCGGACGTCATCCTCACCATGCGTTTTTCTCCTCTGATTTTTTATCGCTTACGCACTGTGCCCTCCTCCAAGGGCCAAAACCTTGACGCAAATCAACTCAATGGCAATGAAGGTGGAATGCATGGCTGTCTACCTCGAATATGTCAATCTTTGTTGGATTCAAGGACTAGAATGAAAACGTGACTTCCATCAATTTGCTATATTTTTAAGGGGCATGAACCATGACACCACACGCTATCAAAGTTGCCTGCAGCAACTGCAATATGCGCGAACTGTGCATGCCCGTGGGGTTGAGCGAACCAGAGCTTCAGCGCATTGATGACTTGATCGGTACGCGTCGCAAAGTCAAACGCAATGAGACTCTTTTTCGCAACGGCGAAAAGTTCAGCTCCTTGTATGCGATACGCACCGGTTTTTTCAAAACCTGCATGGCGACAGAAGATGGCCGAGACCAAGTTACGGGTTTCCAAATGGCGGGCGAAATTATGGGCCTGGATGGCATCGTCAACGACTTCCACTCATGCGATGCGGTTGCACTGGAAGACGCCGAAGTTTGCGTCATGCCTTTTGACAAAATAGAAGAACTGTCGCGCGAAGTAACTTCTCTTCAGCACCACGTCCACAAAATCATGAGCCGAGAAATTGTGCGTGAGCACGGTGTCATGTTGTTGCTGGGCAGCATGCGGGCCGAAGAGCGGTTGGCGGCATTTTTATTGAATCTGGTTCAAAGATTGCACGCACGTGGTTTTTCGCAGTCTGAGCTGATCCTGCGAATGACCCGCGAAGAAATCGGCAGCTATTTGGGCCTCAAGCTTGAAACCGTCAGCCGTACCTTCTCCAAATTTGTCGAAGAAGGCACCGTCGAAGTCAAACAAAGGCATGTACGGATTTTGGATACTGCGGCTCTACAGCAATTGGTAAATAACCAGCAGGCCTGTCACTGAGCGCCCCTTGATGCCTTGCCCAGCTGCGGCATGCGCTCAGCAATGCGTGCCTTTTGCACAGTCCGCTGGCCTTTGATCCACCGGCACGGGGCACCGATTGACTTCAAACGGTGATGCCGATAGCAGCGTGGTCAAGCCACTCGAGACCATGGCGAGAATCCAGAAAGCAAAGAAAGACAAGCTGTAAACGGCTTGGCGTGAGAGGGCAAAGGGATGGCCAAACCATTGCAGATCCTGCGGATCCACGAACGCAAAAACCAAAGCTTCCAACATACCGGCCACCAAAAAAGCCGGCCAAGCTATCCACATCATTCTTTGAGCCAGCATGCTGTTTCCTTTTGTGTCATACCTTGTCTCCGTTGTATTCATCTGTCAGGGTTTGGCAGGCACCACACCCGTTGCAGCATGGTTGCGCGCTGTCATGGCAGGTGCCAAACTCGCACCGGCACCTGCTTGACTCTGTGCAGCAGACTCTGTTTCAAGCACGGTATTGGGCGAACTCAATGCCAAATACAAAGTTATGAAACTGGCCACGACCACGACAGCAGGACCGGCAATCACCATCCACACATGGCCAAATTTCCACCAAGGCTGTGCCACATGATCGATCGTGTTTGCAGTTGATGTTGACATTTTCGGCATACTTTCAAAAATCAGGCGTCCTTCAGCGGGGCACCAAGAAAACAGATTTTTCGACAATTTTTTCACTTGGCGAACTCGAGGTGATGCTGAAGTGAATCGGATGTGAGCCCGCAGCGATTGCATCGTAAGGCACTTGCAAACGTACTGAAATCCATTTGGACTCGGTCGATGCAACGATCGCCTGGTCATCGGTCACCAAGGTCAAACCCGGCACACCTTCTGCGGCAATGGTAAAGCGCTGCTCTTGCTCAGCCGCATTCATGATCTGCAAACGGTAGTTGTTCTCTATTTTTCCACCTGCCACGATACGCGCCAAGGATGCGCGATCGCGCACCACATCAACTTTGAAGGGTGTGCGCAGGGCCAAGCTCACACCCACCGCGATCACAATGGTCCACAAAATACCGGTGTAGATCAACACACGGGGCCTGAAAATTCGGCGCACCATTTGGGCGTGCGTCCAGCCTTGCTTCATCGCATGCTGCGTAGAATATTTGACCAAGCCCCGTGGGTAGCCCATTTTGTCCATCACGACATCGCAAACATCTGCACACGCACCGCAACCAATGCATTCGTATTGAAGACCCTTGCGAATATCAATGCCCGTGGGACATACTTGGACGCACAGCGTGCAGTCTACGCATGCACCTAAATTCAATACACTCGCATCGACTTTTTTACTGCGTGCGCCACGCGGCTCTCCACGCTGTTCATCGTAGGTCACGATCAATGTGTCTTTGTCAAACATGGCACTCTGAAACCGTGCATAAGGGCACATGTACTTGCACACTTGCTCACGCATAAAGCCTGCGTTACCGTAAGTGGCAAAGCCATAAAAGAAGACCCAAAAAACTTCCCAAGACGACATACGGCCTAAGAAAAATTCCATCCCCAAGTCACGTATGGGCGTGAAGTAGCCCACAAAAGTAAAACCCGTCCACATAGATAAGCTGATCCACAAGAAATGTTTGTACCATTTTTTGACCAGTTTCTCGAGTGACATGGACGAATCATCCAGGCGGATACGGGCGGTGCGATCCCCTTCGACCTTGCGTTCGATCCACATGAAAATTTCGCTGTAAACCGTCTGTGGGCAGGCATAGCCGCACCACAAGCGGCCCGCTACCGCTGTAAACAAAAACAAGGACAGTGCGGAGATCACAAGCAAGGCGGTCAGATAGATAAAGTCTTGCGGATACAAGACAATGCCAAAAATGTAAAACCGCCGTGCACCCAAATCGAAAAGAACCGCTTGACGCTGTCCCCATTCGAACCAGGGTAGGCCGTAAAAAACAAGTTGCGTGATCAACACCATCACCCAACGCCACTTGGCAAACAAGCCCGTGACGCTGCGTGGATAGATTTTTTGATGCGCTATATACAGCGAATTTAATTCGTCTGTATCCTCCTCGACCGTCATTGCCAAAGGATGAATGGGAATGATCTTCGGTACAGATCCAGAGTTTTTTTTCAAGCCGTTATCAATTCAACAAGTATCAATTTATTTCGCAGCAGGCGCAACCGCAGCGGGACCTTTGTTGGACAAACCCCAGACGTAGGACGCCAGAACATGAATTTGCCCATCGGTCAATTTGTCTGCTTGTGCTGGCATCTGATTTATCTTGCCATTGTTGATTTTGTCCACAATAGCGGCCTCCCCCCAACCATGCAACCAGATGTCGTCGGTCAAATTAGGGGCCCCCAAGGCTTGATTGCCTTTGCCATCCATGCCATGGCAGGCGGCGCAGGCACCAAACTTGGATTTACCCAATGAAGCGCGCAGCGAATCGTTCGGACTGCCGGACAGGCTGAGCACATAATGCGCCACATTACGGACATCGTCAGGTGTGCCGACAGCCGCCGCCATAGGCGGCATCTGTCCGATGCGACCTTTCGTTAAGCTTTCCTTGATCTTGTCGGGCGTGCCACCGTGCAACCAATCGGCATCTGTCAAATTCGGAAAGCCTTTGCTACCCCGCGCATCGGAGCCATGGCACTGGGAACAGTTGTTCATGAACAAGCGATCACCAATGGCCATGGCTTGTGGGTCCTTGGCCACGTCTTCGGGCGGCATGCCAGCAAAGCGCGCATAGATGGGCTCTACCTCTTTGTTGCCTTTAGCCACTTCGGCCTGGTACTGCCCAATGGATGTCCAACCGAGTTGGCCAGCAAAGTTACCCAGGCCAGGGTACAAAGCCAAGTACATCAAAGAAAACACGATGGTGATGATGAACAAGCCGACCCACCAACGGGGCAGTGGATTGTTCATTTCGCGCAGATCGCCATCCCACACGTGACCGGTGGTGTTGTCATTGGCCGTCATGGCTTTGGCTTTGCCGCTGAACCACAGCAGCAGCAAACAGGCAAAGATGCCAACCAGCGAAATGCCAGCCACATACATTGACCAGAAATTGCTTGTGAAGTCACTCATTTCGATTCCTTTTTATATTCATTTCGCAAGACCACCTCAGTCGTCTTGGCGGAAAGGCAATTGGGCCGCTTCGTCAAATGCCGCTTGATTGCGGCGCGACCAAGCCCAGGTCACGATCCCGATGAACACCACAAAGGTGACCACTGTGACCAAGGCGCGCAGGGTATTGATGTCCACGGTCACTCCTTATTTGCGGTGAATGCCTAAAACCTGCAGGTAAGCGATGACCGCATCCAACTCGTTCTTGCCTTTGACGTCGTCAGAGGCTTTGGCGATTTCTTCATCTGAATAAGGGGCGCCCAAAGTGCGCAGTCCTTTCATGTGCACGGCTAAGCTGTCTGCATCTACAGGACTCTTTTCCAACCAGGAATAAGCGGGCATGTTTGACTCCGGCACCACATCGCGTGGATTCACCAAATGAATGCGATGCCATTCATCGCTGTACTTACCACCCACCCTGGCAAGGTCAGGGCCCGTGCGCTTGCTGCCCCATTGGAAAGGGTGGTCATACACCGACTCACCTGCGACGGAGTAAGGTCCGTAGCGCAAAGTTTCGGCACGGAAAGGACGGATCATCTGCGAGTGGCAGTTGTAACAACCTTCACGCACATAAATATCCCGGCCAAGCACCTGCAAGGCGGTGTAGGGCTTGAGGCCCGGAATCGGTTCGGTCGTCGACTTTTGAAAGAACAAAGGCACGATTTCGACCAAGCCACCAAACAAGAGAACCAAGAGGATCAAGACGATCATCAAGAAGTTGCTGGTTTCGATCTTTTCATGGGACAGACCGCTGCCTGTTTTATTGTTATCTGACATTTTGGTCACTCCTTAAGCGTGTGCGGTGAGAACGGGAATCTGGACATCCACAGCACGACCCGTTGTTGCAGTTTTGAGTGTGTTCCAGAGCATCAGCACCATGCCACCAAGGTACAAGAGGCCTCCAATCAAGCGCAACACATAGAAGGGGAAGGTGGCTTTGACGGATTCAACAAAGGTGTATGTCAAGGTGCCGTCTGCGTTGACAGCGCGCCACATCAGGCCTTGCATGACACCGGCGATCCACATGGCTGCGATGTAAATCACAATGCCAATCGTGGCCGCCCAGAAGTGAATTTCAATGGCCTTGACGCTGTACATCTGCTTTTTGCCAAAGAGGCGCGGAATCAGGTAATACATAGAGCCCATGGTCACCAGCCCCACCCAACCCAAGGCGCCCGAGTGCACATGGCCCACGGTCCAATCGGTGTAATGCGATAAAGCATTGACTGTTTTAATGGACATCATCGGACCTTCGAAGGTCGACATGCCGTAGAAAGACAGCGACACGATCAAGAATCGCAAGATCGGGTCATCACGCAACTTGTGCCATGCGCCAGACAGGGTCATGACACCATTGATCATGCCGCCCCAGCTGGGCGCCAACAAAATCAGAGAAAACACCATGCCTACGGACTGGGTCCAATCTGGCAAGGCGGTGTAGTGAAGGTGGTGAGGGCCTGCCCACATGTAGGTAAAAATCAAAGCCCAGAAGTGAACGATCGACAAGCGGTACGAGTAAACAGGACGCTCAGCTTGCTTGGGGATGAAGTAGTACATCATCCCCAAAAAGCCTGCCGTCAAAAAGAAACCGACTGCATTGTGGCCATACCACCATTGCACCATCGCATCTTGCACACCGGCATAGGCCGAATAGGATTTCATCCAACCCACGGGCAAAGCCGCGCTGTTGACCAAGTGCAGCAGGGCTACCGCGATGATGAAGGCACCAAAGAACCAATTCGCAACGTAAATGTGACGCACCTTGCGGGTGCCCAAAGTGCCAAAGAATACGATGGCGAAACTCACCCAAACCAAAGTGATCAGAATGTCGATAGGCCATTCAAGCTCTGCATATTCTTTGCCACTGGTGTAGCCCATAGGCAATGAAATGGCGGCCAGCACAATCACCAGCTGCCATCCCCAAAAGGTGAAAGCGGCCAATTTATCGCCGAACAGACGCACATTGCAGGTGCGCTGCGCCACGTAGTACGCGCTGGCAAACAAGCCGCATCCGCCGAATGCAAAAATCACGGCGTTGGTATGCAAGGGTCGCAAGCGACCGTAGCTCAACCAAGAAATACCGAAGTTCAGTTCAGGCCATGTCAACTGGGCAGCGATGATCACCCCCACCAACATGCCCACAACGCCCCAGACCACCGTCATGATGGCGAACTGCCGAACAACGGTGTCGTTGTAGACAGTGGCTTGCGCATTGGCAAATTTCATTTTCACCTCTTCTTGAAAAATTCAAGTTGAGTATGGGCAGCTTACAAAATCTAATTCTTGATGTAGATCAATCGCCACGCAGAATTCGCTCACCTTCCGCCTCAATGTCTTCAAATTGACCACGGTGAATGGCCCACCATAAACCCGCCAAAATGACAAAAACGAGGGCTACCGACAATGGAATTAATAAAAACAAAATATCCATAGATCAAACCTTCAAGTAATCATTCAACTCAGTTGATAAACGCAGGGCATTGAACACGACACACAACGAGCTGAATGCCATGCCCAAACCAGCCAGCCAAGCCGGCAACCAACCCAAGATCGCCACAGGGACACAAGCAGCGTTGTAAATGGCCGCCCAAGCCAAGTTTTGATGGACCACGCGCAGGGTCAAACGACTGCGTGCCCAAACAGAAACCAAAACGCCCAACTGGGCACCCAGCAGCACGAAATCAGCCTTGGATTGGGCCAACGGAACGGCTTGCCCCAAGGCAAATGAGACGTTGGCACCCGCCAGAATAGGACCGTCGTTGAGCCCATCGCCGACCATGGCGACTTGGTGGCCTTGCGCTTGGAGCCCTTGAAGTGCAGCCAATTTATCTTGCGGGCTGCAGCCCCCTCTTGCATCGGTAATTCCTACCATGCTCGCGACTTTTTGCACCGCTGCGTCGCCATCACCAGACAACAGCATCACATGCAATCCCTGGTTTATGAAGGCCTGTACCGTTTCTCGGGCATCGCTGCGAATTTCTTCTTGCAATTCAAAGGTGGCGAGCCATCCTGTTTCATCGGCCAGCACGGCACGCAAAGCCAGAGATGCAGTTAAATTGACTCCGCAAAAGCGCCCGGAACCCAATCGCAACTTGCCGGTCGGCACCCTTAAGTTGGGCTGAGTAACAGGGCTCATCAGCCCTTCAACGCCCTCTCCTGCTATTTCTTGCATCTGACTCACTTGCAGTGACTCCCATGCTGCCAGTTGATCAGTCTTTGAAGCCTCTTGGCGCGAGGCTGAACTGATAGCGCGCGACACAGGGTGCAAAGAGTGCCGCGCCAATGCACCGGCCCAAAACAAAGCCTGCGCAGGGCTTAGACCTTCTCGGGTTTGAACGGCGGCCAGCGCAAAAGCATCCTGGGTCAGGGTGCCCGTTTTATCAAACACCACGGTATCCACCGAGGCCAAAGCTTGCAGGCCCTGTAACTTGCGCACCAAAACACCACCGCGTGCCAGGGCTCCTGCACTGGCCAACATGGCCGCAGGAGTAGCCAATGACAAAGCACAAGGACAGGTCACTATCAAAACCGCGACCGCTACCATCAGCGCATGGGCCGGGCTTTGCGGCCACCAGTAAATGGCAGCACCCAATGACGCCATCAACACAAACCCTAAAAATGGCTTGGCCCACCGATCCGCCACCATGGCGATCTCGGGTTTAGACACAGAAGCACTTTCCATCAATGCCACGATGTGCGCAAATCGTGTCGCCGCGCCCACCTGAGTGACACGCACCTGAATCGGTGCTGAAAGGTTGTGACTGCCCGCAATCACGTCGCTGCCCAACCCGCGAGATAAGGGGCGCGATTCACCGGTCAGCAAGGCTTCATCTACCTGCGAAAGGCCATCAATCACTTTGCCATCGGCAGCAATCGCTTCACCGGGCAAGATCAACAGCACATCCCCGACGACCAAACGACGAATGGCTATGCGCTCCCAAAGCCCGTTGGTTGTCTTCCTGTTGACGCTGCTGGGGAGCCGGTTCATGACCGCTTCCAAAGCGCCCGCAGTTCGATTGCGCAAACGCAATTCGAGCCAACGACCGGTCAACAAGAAAAAAACGAACATGGTCAGGGAGTCGAAATAAACCTCACCACCAAAAGGTCCTGCAGGCTCAAACGTACCTAAAGAGCTCACGATGAAAGTAACTGCAATACCGATGGCCACTGGCAAATCCATGCTGACTCGGCGTTGACTCACATCACGCCAGGCACTGGCAAAGAAGGGCCGACATGAGAAAAACATCACTGGCAAGGACAGGACCCAAGAAGCCCACCGCAATAATTGAACCATCTCTGGCGTGATGTCGCCCGGTTTGGACAGGTAGGCAGGCGTGACATACATCATCACTTGCATCATGCAAAGGCCCGCAACACTCCAGCGCCATAACAGTTGCCGCGCATCTGAGCGCCGCTGTTCATTGGCCAACGCGTCATTGGCGGGGACAACTTTGTAACCGGCCTTTTCGGCTGCCGCCATCCATTCAGATGGACGCGTTTGGGCATCCGTCCATTCAACCAAACCGCGGTGACTGGCCGCACTGACCTGCACAGCACCAACGCCAGGCACCGCCTTGAGCGCGTCTTCAATGTGGATGGCGCAAGCAGCGCAATGCATGCCTTCAAACACCACACTGGATTGCCACACATGCGATTGCTGACGCACTGACTGGCTGAATGCCGACCACTCCTGGGGATCATCGAATAAAGACAAGGGGGCGACAGCGGTGAACAACATCGGCTCACGATAAATGAAAACACTTGACTGCAACTTGATCTAAGTCAAGACGCAAGTTGTCTACAGGCGTAACCTGAAGTTTCTCTCATAACTTTCCAAGGAGATTTGCATGTACAAACGAATTCTTGTCGCCACCGATGGCTCTACACTTTCTAAAAAAGCGGTGACCAGCGCCATTGGACTGGCCGCCACTTGCGGCGCAGAACTTGTCGCACTGAAAGTAGTTCCACGCTACCCTCAAGCTTATTTTGAGGGCAGCATCCCGCTGTCTGTTGACGATGTGAGCCGCGTAGAAAAGCAGTGGACCGATGCTGCACAAGCTGCGGTGGATGCGGTCGTGAAGTCGGCCAAAAGCAAAAACGTGCAAGCCAAAGGCATCACTGCCAAATCAGATGTGGTTTCGGATGCGATCATTGCCGCGGCCAAAAAACAAAATGCCGACTTGATTGTCATGGCATCACATGGACGCAAGGGGATCAAACGCTTGTTACTGGGCAGCGAAACCCAACAAGTGTTGACGCACTCGCACATCCCTGTGTTGGTTTTGCGCTGACCACTGGCAGCGCTTTTCCATCGTGCTTGTTTAGACGATTCCTTCGGCGCGCAATCTGGTGATATCTGCATCGCCCTTGCCCAGGGCGCGCAGTACCTCCTCGGTGTGCTGCCCAAGGGTGGGCGGCGCGAGCTTGTGCTCGATGGGCGTGCCAGAAAAACGCATTGGGCTGGCCACCAAAGGCATCTTGCCAGCGACCGGGTGGTCGAGTTCGATTTTGATATTACGTGCCTTCACCTGGTCTTCTTCGAACACTTGTGCAATGTTATTGATAGGGCCATTGGGCACCCCGGCCGCTTCGAGTGCTTCAACCCAGTCTTTGGTCTTGCGTGTGGAGAAAATCGCTTGCAACAAGCGGGTGATCTCGACACGGTTTTCAACGCGTTTGCCATTGCTTGAAAAGCGCGCATCCTCAGCCAGTTCAGTGCAACCCGCCACGGCACAAAATTTGCGGAACAGATTGTCATTGCCGCATGCGAGGATGACGCTGCCGTCGGCGGTTTTAAAGGGCTGGTAGGGCACGATGTTCGGATGCAGATTGCCAATGCGCGAAGGTGGCTTACCCGTGGCAAAGTAATTGCTATTCTGGTAACTCATCAGGGCGATTTGTGAATCCAGAAGCGCCAGATCAAGGTGCTGTCCCAGACCTGTTTCTGCGCGGTTGGCAATGGCGGCACAAATGGCAATCGACGCATACATGCCCGTAATGATGTCTGCTACAGGCACGCCAGCGCGTTGCGGACCACCGCCAGGGGCATCATCGGGTTCGCCGGTGACGCTCATCATGCCGCCCATGCCTTGGATCATGAAATCGTAGCCCGGATGTTCGCGGTAAGGGCCGGTTTGACCAAAGCCCGTCACCGAACAATAGATTAAGCGTGGATTGATTTTTACAAGATCCTCATAACCCAGGCCATAGCGCGCGAGGTCTCCGAATTTGTAGTTCTCGATCAAAACATCCGCGCGTTCAGCCAGTTCGCGCACAATCGCCTGCCCCTGGGGGTCTGAGATGTTCAGGGTGATGGATTTTTTACCCCGGTTGGCGGAGGTGTAATAGGCGGACTCACGCGTGTCCCGACCTTCGGCGTCTTTTATCCAGGGCGGGCCAAAAGCGCGGGAATCATCCCCGATCTTAGGCCGCTCCACCTTGATCACCTCGGCGCCAAGGTCGGCCAAATTCTGCCCCGCCCAAGGGCCGGCCAGCACGCGGGAAAGATCGAGAACACGAATGTGTGAAAGTGGTCCTGCCATTTGATAAATCCTTTAAACAATCTGCGCGGCAGATCAATCCAATTTAGCGCCAGAGGCCTTGACCACTTGCGCCCATTTACGTAATTCAGATTTGATGAATGCGTCAAACTGCGCACCCGTCAAATTCGGAAACTCTGCACCTTGATTGGCCCATACAGCTTTGGCTTCCTCTGTTTGACAAGCTTTGCGCATTTCGTCCACTGCATGCGTTTGCGCCTCAACGGGCGTGCCCTTGGGTGCCCACAGGCCATACCAAGTGGTGACGGTGTAGTCAGGCAAGCCCAACTCGGCTGAGCTTGGTACATCTGGAAAGGCAGGGCTTCGTTTAGCACCAGAGACCATCAGTGCTTTGATACGTCCGCCTTTGATGTGGGCTGCTGAAGAGCCCAAGCCGTCGAACATCATGTCCACATTGCCCGCAATCAAATCCTGCAAAGCGGGACCTGCACCGCGGTAGGGAATGTGGGTGATGAAGGTCTGCGTCTGCAGCTTGAAAAGCTCCCCCGCCAAGTGATGCGAAGTACCGCCACCGGCTGATCCATAGTTCAATTTGCCGGGGTTTTTCTTCACAAATTCGATGAACTCTTTGAAATTTGCAACAGGCACTTTTTTGGGATTGACCACCAACACCTGCGGCACACTGGCCAGCAGAATCAGCGGGACCAAATCACGCTCTAACTCATAGTCGAGCTTGGCATACATGTAGGGTGCAATCGTGTGGTGCACCGCCCCCATGAACAAGGTGTAGCCATCGGGCGTCGCTTTTGCGGCAATACCGGCACCCAAAGTGCCGCCTGCGCCACCGCGGTTGTCGATGATCAATTGCTTGCCGGTGAGTCTTGAGAATTGAGCAGACATCGGTCGTGCAAATGCATCTGTTCCACCCCCTGCCGGAAAAGGCACGATCAAGGTCACGGGCTTGATCGGCCATGTGGATTGGGCCCAAGCAGGCAAAGCCCCGCCCACCACAGAAGCAGCAGCGTACTTGATCACCGTACGGCGATCGGTCATGGAATTGAATTTTGTCATTGCATTTGTCTCCTCATTTGACATTGTGATTGCACACTGGTTTGTAGTTGAACTCAAAAATACAGGCTCTCAACATTGCCTGATACAGGGATCTTGCCGGCTTCCATCATATGGCGATGGTTGTCAATTTTTCGCAAATCGTAAAGGTAATTCACCATCAGGCCAAAAGATTGCTTCACACCTTTGGCTGACAAGTCTGCGGCCCAATGGATCAACTCTACCCTTGCACCATTGCCCAAATGAAAACGTGCCACAGGGTCTGCAGGCCGCCCCTCTGTGATCTCTTTACCGAGATAGTATGCGGCACAACCGAGCAGCCATTGCCGCAGGGCAGAACGCTCCGGCAAAGTGGTGATTTGATCGAGTGCCGACAAGACATGCTCGACAGAAGCAGGCTCAAATCCAACCGCACGGCCCAATTGAGCGCGCATTTTATCGGGTGTCTCATTGAACATTCGAGAAGCGTTACGACCCATCCATTGACGAAAGCCTGGTATAGGCGACAAAGTCGCAAATGTTTTGAGTTTGGGAAAATCAGCGCGCAGGGTTTCAACCACCCGCTTGATCAAGGAGTCCCCAAAACTGACGCCCTTGAGTCCGGTTTGGGTGTTGCTGATCGAGTAAAAAATCGCCGTCTTTGATTTGCTCAAGTCGACCGCTTCAGCGGATTCGTCTAACAAGGGGCTGATGCTCGAGGCGATCTCGTCCATGAATGCGACCTCCACAAAAATCAGAGGCTCATCGGGCAGACGGGGATGAAAAAATCCGTAACACCGCCGGTCCGAGTCAAGCCGGTTCTTGACGTCACCCCAGCTCTTGATGTCGTGAACGGCTTCGTATTTAATGAGCTTTTCCACTAAGCTGGCTGGAGAATCCCAACTGATACGGCGTAATTCCAAAAACGCCACATCGAACCAGGTGGTGAACAAATTTTCAAGTTCAGCCTCCAAGGCCAAAATCCGTTTATTGCCCTTGAGTGCAGGCAACAACTCAGCGCGCAAATCCACCAAAAACCGCATGCCTTCCGGGAACACTGCGAACCGTTGCAACAGTCGAGTACGGGGAGATACCAAAGCTTTGCGCATGCGTATTTCAGCGACACCTTCGTCTGGCGTGCCTACAGAGGCTTCATATTGTTCGCGGGCCGCTTTGACTTTGGTCGCATCGGGTGCAAATTGCTCACTCATCAACAACCAGCAGTCTTGGCGTTGCAAAGGCGTTGCCTTGCTGTACCACTGGGCAACGCCCTTGGCTCGGCGGCCCCCTTCGACCTCACTCACCCCAGGATCCACAATCGCTTGCAACTCGGTCAATGTGCGGCGCAGCACACGTGGCGACAAGGCTTCTTCTTTTTGACGCAGTTTCGCATTCAACCTTTCTTTCGATGATCGCCCATGCAATGCGGCATCTTCGGTGGCCGATGATGGTGTCTTGGATTTGGCATCAGCAGCACCTTTGGTCGTTGATTTATCGACCTTTGCAACGGGCAACCATCCAGCCACTTTGCGGCCGAACCATTCTGAGGTATTCATGTCGTCTGGACCTTGGAAGCAAGTGAAAAATTAACGTCAGGCATGGCCATGCCTGACAACCGGGAAGATTGTCTTTGCATCAGACTGCGCAAGGCTTCACGCTGTCGTGTCAGGTGAAGGTGCATGGCCTCCTCGGCCGCAAGGGCATTGCGCTTTTGCAAGGCAGAAAAAATAGCCAAGTGCTCACTCAAAGATTGCGCCAAACGGCCAGGAGCGTTGAGTTGCTGCAAACGCGCCAGCTTGAGTATTTTGCGCAAATCCCCAATGGCCATGGCCAGCCACTTGTTGCCCGCCATGGCGATGATGGATTCGTGAATGATGTAGTTGGTGGCGTAGTAGTCTGGAATGCGGCCGGCTTGTGCATGCGCTTGCAACTGATCATGTAAATCGGCCAAGGCCATTAAATCTGCGTCCGAAGCATGACAAGCCGCTTCATGCGCGCATCGCCCTTCCAGCAAGGCAATCACGGGGAAAATTTCATCCAAATCTTGCTCGGTAACCTCATTGACAAAGCAACCTCGGCGAGGCTCATGGCGCACCAAGCCTTCAGCACTGAGCACTTTGAGGGCTTCGCGCAGAGGCGTTCGGGAGATCTCCCAGGCTTCACACAGACGAACCTCGTCCACCCACTGACCCGGTGTCAAGTCACCTGAAAAAATCAGCCCGCGCAAACGCTCGGCGACCTCGTCATGCAGTGAGTTGTGGGATCGTGCCATGTCAGGATAATTCGTTATTTTCTGTAATTACACGTAATTATGATCAAAGTGCAAGACCTTGCAAAGCAAATTCGAGAAGGAAGTGCAGAAAATACACAGGGGTTTCCCCTCGGAGCACAAAAACTCACGATCGGCCACCCAGCGGGCAGATGCCGGACAGCTCAGTCGTCAATGCCCAGCAAACGCAGCGCTTTCTGATAAGACGCTTGGGGCGCCATCACATCAAAGTGAACGCATTGCATGCCTGCAGCCTGTCCACCACGCACATTGCGCAATTGATCGTCCACAAAAACGCACGCTTCCAGCCCCAGGCCTAATTGCTGCGCACACAGCTGGTAAGCACGTGGATCGGGCTTGAGGATGTGGGTGTGGCTGGCATCCACGATCACATCAAATGCCTGCAGCAGGGGCAAACGAGCGCGAAAGCCTTCGCCATAAAACAAATCCAACTCATTAGACAAAATGGCCAACTTACATCCTGCAGCCTTGGCCAATGCGATCGCGGACTTGGCTTCGGGTCTAATCACAGCATCTACATCGTCGCCCCGTGCACGCTGCACAAAAGTCTCCATGCGAGTCCAATTCTCTCCAAGCAGGGCCCCCACTTCTCGGGTCCGGGCAGTCCAGTAATCGCGTTCACTGATCTTGTCTGCCTGCATGTCTCGCCACAGCGGATCTTGCTCTGGCGCAAACGGCCCGCGCCATTGCAGCGCGCCGGACGGAAGGCCCAAGGCGGCCTCACTGAGCGCATGGGTTTCAAACAAGGTGCGGCTGATGACACCGCCAAAATCAAGCACCAATGCGCGGCTCATGCTGTGGCTTTCAAAATCAGACCTTGCGCCAGCCATTCATCAAACACGGTCAGCGCATGGGCCGCAAATGCGGCGTCATTGATGTGCGCATTGACACGCGATACTTTGGCGGCGCCCAAGTCACACACATCCAACTCCGCGAACAGGGCGGCCAGCCCAGCAGGGTCATGCAGAGGTGCACCCGGACGGTCCCACTCCTCAATACCCTGCAAAGGCAACACCAAATGGGTAGGGCCTTGGGCTTGTCTTAAGCGACGCGCTAACTCACGGGCAAACTCTCTGCGCATGGGAACGTCTATGCCTACCGAGGCGATCAAGCGGTTGTGATCGTGCGATGGACGCCCCTTAAACCGGGCAGGCTTTTCGCCCCATGCAGGGTAGTCCACCAAGTCGGTAGCCCCCGGAGCGACGATCATGGGCACCCCCTTGAGTCCAGCGCCCATCAAGCGATCGGGGCCGGCGCTGACCACTGAGCCGCCCATTTGGTTGACCACTTCTTGCAAGCTGAAGTCCATCACACAAGCAAACTGACCCTGAGCCGCCAGTGATTCAAACGCTCTGCCTCCCATGCCCGTGGTGTGAAATACCGCCAGATCAAAGCCGCGCTGGTCCAATTCGGTCTTCAAGTGCACCATGTACTGCAAACAACTCGAACCCAACGAGGTCATACCGACCACCGGGCGTTCAAATCGCGGGACCCTCGCCACGCGGCACGCGCCCACCACCGCACCTGCTGCTTGCGCCAGAGCAGATTGGCACAAGCTGTTCAACCCGTAAAGCCCGCCCGCCCACAGCACCATCATCAAATCGGGCGGCATGCGTTCGGGTGGCAACAAAGGCGAAAAAGCCACCGTGGAGAGCACCACCTTGGGAACCCCCAACGGCAAACTGCTGGCCACGTCCAACGCCAGATCGGTGCCCATGGTGCCGCCCAGCACCAACAGTCCGTCCATAAGACCCTCGCGGTGCAGTTGCGAAGCCAGGTTGCTCGCGCCTACTGCCATCAGGGCCATGGCGCTGTTTTCATCGCCGCTGTCGATCACCTGTTGCAGGGTCACGCCTGCTGCGTTGGCCACCTCGGTGTTGGTCATGTCCGGGATCAGTCGCCCTTGTGCCAGCACCCCCACATCCATGATCAAAGCCTGTCCCCCTGCGGACAGCACCTGCTCACGCATGAAATCGATCTCATCGCTTTTGGTATCGACCGTCCCCACAATCAGGATAACGGGGGTCTTCATGCACGGCCTTCTTGAACAGCAGCAAAGGCCTCCTCCAGAACGCCACACATGAAGTCCACCTCTTCGCGGGTAATGACCAGCGGCGGCGACAAAATCAAGTTCGGGCCAGAGATGCGCACCATCAAGCCTGCTTTGTAAGCGGCCTTGGCCACCCGCGCGGGAATGTCACTGGCACGGGTCATCGACGTGCGTTTGGCCTTGTCGCTTACCATCTCGATGCCCAGCATCAGGCCCACACCGCGCACATCACCCACAAAACTGCAGGTGTCAACCAGCTTGCGCAAACGGGCTTGCAGGTGCGCGCCCACACGGGTCGCATTGCCGGGAATGTCCAAAGCCTCAATCTGGTCCAACGTGGCCAGCGCCGCTGCAGCCGCCACCGGATGTGCGCTGTAGGTGTACCCATGCGAAACCGAAGCCGTGCCGGTGGTGTCAGCATCAAACACATCCGCAATGCGGTGGTTGATGGCTGTGGCCCCCATCGGGATATAGCCTGAAGAAATGCCTTTGGCCAGGCACCACATGTCTGCGTTCACACCCCACAAACGCGTGCCAAACATCTCGCCACTGCGGCCAAAACCGGTCACCACCTCATCGGCAATCAAGAGCACGCCGTACTTGTCGCAAATCTGGCGCACCAGCGGCCAGTAGTTGGGCGGGGGCACAATCACACCGCCCGCGCCCTGCACCGGCTCGGCGATGAAGGCCGCCACCGTGTCCGGGCCCTGAAACACGATTTCGCGCTCCAGCAGTTCAGCACAAATTTCGCCCAAGCGAATCGGGTCTTCGGTGTAGGGGTTGTGGTACGCCCAAGGCGTGTCAATGTGAAAACACCCGGGCAGCAGCGGCTCATAGGCTCGTCGAAAGTTGGTGTTACCGTTCACGCTCATGCCGCCAAAGTGCACGCCGTGGTAACCCTGTCGCAAACTGATGAACTTGAAACGGTCGGCCTGACCTTTGAGCTTCCAGTACTGACGAGCGACCTTCAAAGCGCCTTCCACCGCGTCCGAGCCGCCATTGCTGAACATCACGGTGGCCACATCTTCGGGTTGCATCATCTGCACCAGGCGCTTGGACAACTCGATCGCCCGCACATGGGTGGTGCCGCGGAACACATTGTAAAACGGCAGCTCGTCCATCTGCGCCACGATGGCGTCGCGCACCGGTTTGTTGCTGTGACCCAGATTGCAGGCCCACAAGCCCCCCACGCCATCGAGCATCTTGTGGCCGTCTACATCCCAGATCCAACAGCCCTCGCCCTTGGCGATGATGTCGGGGGCTGACTTTTTCATCGCACCGGGATGGGCCATGGGGTGCCAGAGGAATTGTGCGTTGTCGGCTTTGAGTTGGTCGTTTTTCATTGTGTTCCTTGAAAATCAGAGCTGAATCCAGGCGGTCTTCAGGTCCAGGTATTTGTCCATGGCGTGCATCGATTTGTCATGCCCGTTGCCCGACTGGCGCACCCCTCCCAAAGGCACTGTGATGTCTGGCCCGCCATAGGTGTTGACATGCACCAGCCCGGCCTTGATGGCGCGCACCATGCGGTGCGCCCGCGAGAGGTTGCCCGTCCACACCGCAGAAGCCAGGCCATAAGTCGTGTCATTGGCCAAGCGAACGGCCTCGGCTTCGTCGTCAAACGGCAACACAGCGAGCACCGGTCCAAAGACTTCTTCGCGGGCCAGAGTCATGTCGGGCGTCACACCGTCAAACAAAGCGGGGGTCATGTAAAAACCCCCTGCCACTGGCGCAATCACCTCACCACCTACACGCCATCGTGCACCCTGCTCGCGGGCAGTATGTACCGCCTTCTGGTTGCGAGACAGTTGAGCGCGGCTGCAGACTGCGCCAATGTCGGTCATCACATCGAGCGGATCACCTACCCGCAGATTGGCGGCAATTTTTTGGAGCCGCTCGACAAACTCGTCGTGCACCGATCGCTGTACCAACAAGCGAGAGCCCGCCACACACACCTGCCCGCTGTTGCGGTAGATGCCCATGGCCGACACCTTGGCCGCGTGCGCCAGATCGGGCGCATCGTCAAAAACGATGTTCGGCGATTTGCCCCCGAGCTCTAAGTAGACTCGCTTGAGGTTGGACTCGGCAGAGGCTTTGAGCAGCAAACGGCCAACAGGGCCGGATCCGGTGAAGGCCAGAATATCCACATCCATGTGCCGCGCCAGCGCATCACCTGTCACTGCGCCAGTACCGGTGACTACGTTGAGTACGCCCGCAGGCAAGCCCGCATCGAGACACAACTGCGCTAAGCGCAGCAACGACAGCGACGCATCTTCCGAGGGCTTGAGCACCACCGAGTTACCTGCAGCCAAAGCAGGCGCGATCTTCCAGGCGCCGATCATCAGCGGAAAGTTCCATGGCACGATGGCTGCGACCACGCCTACCGGCTCTTTGTGAATCAGGCCCAACGTACCGTCGGGCGTGGGGGCGATCTCGCCGTTGATCTTGTCCGCGCATTCGGCGTAATACCTGAAGGTGCCCGCCGCGCTGCCGGGCTCGGCCTTCCAGGCCATGGCGATTTCGGTGCCGTTATCGCGCACACCCAGCACCGCGAGTTCAGCATGGTGCGCCTCGATGCGATCGGCAATTCGGTGGAGCACCTTCTTGCGCTCGGCAGGTGCCATGCGTGACCACACGCCCTGCTCAAAACTGCAGCGGGCGGCCTGCACAGCGCGGTCCACATCCGCAAGTCCTGCGGCGGCCAGGGTGCAGAGCGTCTGCCCGTCGATGGGTGAAACCACGGGCAAAGTCTGGCCGGATGATGCGGGCTGCCACTGACCGTCGATCAGCAGATCTTGGTTGGCAATGGGCAGGTGACGAAGCGCGTCGATGTGTTCTTGTTTCATTCTTTCTCCCTAAGTTCAATGGCGCAGTATTCGGACCAATTTTCAGTCGAGCACATGCAGCACGATGCCGTCCAGCGCAGCAGAGGCGATCAACTGGCAGCTCAGGCGGCTGCCGCTTTGGCGTGGCGAGATGACGATGTCGAGCATGGCATTTTCGACCTCATCCATGGGTGGACAGGCAGCGAGCCAAGCCTCATCGACATAAACATGGCAGGTGGCGCACGACAGGCAGCCGCCGCATTCGCCCGCGACCCCAGGGATGCTGTTCATCTGCGCGGCGTCCATCAGGTTGGTGCCGTCGTTCACGTCGTCGCTCACGCGATTGCCGTTGCTCATGATCCAGTGCACTTGGGGCATGGTTCGGTCTTTCAGATTTCAGAAATGTCAGATGAAACGGATGTAGTAATCACGCAGGGCGTCGCCTTCCAGGCCCGCCGTACGTTCAATTTCGTGGCGCTTAATGCCCACATGGTTGGCCACCAGACCTTCACCCAACGCTTGCGTGATCGCCATGTCGGCTTCCAGCGCGTCCAGCGCGCCGGCAAGGGTGTCAGGCACGCTCTGGGTGGCGTCTTTGTTTTCCAAGCAGTCACCCGTTTCGATGGACTGCAGTGCATAAGCATTGGCCACGCCCAGTCGCGCCGCCTGCAGCACCGCAGCTGTGTGGGTGTAGGGGTTGGCAGCAGCATCGCCCATGCGGTGCTCGATGCGCGCGCCGGGACCCGACTCGGCCGACAGGCGCACTGTGACGCCCCGGTGGTCCACCGCCCAGTTTTGCCAAAAGCCCGAGAGACTGGCTGGTTGCAGGCGTTGGTAAGAATTGGCGCTCGGGGCCAGCAAACCCGCCAGCGCCTGGTGGTGGTGCATGAGTCCGGCGGTGCAACCCAGTGTGAGGGCGTTGAACTGGCTGGCGTCGTGCCCGCCCGAGATCGCATTGTGGCCTTGGCCGTCGCGCAGGCTGAAGTTGATGTGCACGCCGCTGCCGCCCACCGTGAGGATCGGCTTGGGCATGAAGGTCAGCACGATGCCATGCTGGAAAGCGACTTCGCGTGCCAGCAGGCGAAACAAAAAAATGTCGTCCACCGCCTTGACGGCGCGGTCGTAGGTCAGCGTGAATTCGAACTGCGGCGCGTCGTATTCGGTGTTCATGCTGTCAATTCGAAAGCCAGCGGCCGTGGCCTTTTCCCAAAGGGCATCGGTGAAGCCCCTCGGGTCGGAAAAGGGGCCTGTGGAATACACATGGGCCGCAGGCGTGTCATAAGGCTTGAGCGAACCATCGGGCTCGATCTGGAAGGCAAAGGCTTCGAGTTCAATGCCCACCATCGGCTCGTAGCCCACGGCCTGCCAGTCGGCCACGGCGCGCTTCAAGGCACTGCGCCCACACATGGGCAGGGGCGTGCCGTCGTTAGCTTTGAGGTCGCCAATCGCCACCTTCGTGAACGGCTGCCAGCCCGGGCGGATGTCTTCGGCGCTGTAGGCCACTTCCATGTCCGGCAGACCTTCCATGACCATGGCGCCAGGCGCAGGGATCAATTCTTTTTCATACGTGACGCCAAAAGTGCCCCGGCAAAAGCGGGCACCGCCGCCTTGTCCGGGCTTGAGCGTGACGTATTTTCCTCGCGCTATGGCCAAGTGGTCGCAAAACAGCACCCGCAGGCGCTCGTGTGCAGCAGAAGTCATGGTATTCCCTTCAGATGAGGTGCATGCGCACCGGCAGGCGTTTGATGCCACAGACAAAATTCGATCGCAAAAAGGCGTGCTCACCCGTTTGCTCGATGCGGTCGACCCGCTTGATCAGCTCTTGCATCAAGACGCGCAACTCCAGCCGAGCCAGCCACATGCCCAGACAGGCATGCGCCCCACCCTGACCGAACGACAGGTGGCGGTTCACGCCCCGGTTCAGGTCAACGGTGAATGGGCGATCAAAAGCCTGCTCATCGCGGTTGCCCGAGATGAACCATAGCAGCACCTTGTCGCCCACCTTGACGCGCTTGCCGTGGTATTCGAAGTCTTCGGTCGCGGTGCGGCGAAAGTGCGTGGCGGGTGAGGCCCAGCGGATGAACTCGTCGGCCACGCCCTCCCAGGCGGCTTCGCTCTGCACCGCATTGAGCTGCGCCATGAGGCCCGGTTGGTTGGCCAGTGCGTGCAAGGCGGCGGCGATCGAATAGCGCGTGGTGTCGTTGCCCGCAGCCACCAGCAGGCAAAAGAAGTTGCGAAATTCGGTGTCGCTGATCACATTGCCCTGAGCGTCGGGCTGGGTGATCAGGTGCAGCACGCCGCTGGTGTCGCCCGCTGCGCGCTTGCGTTCCATCAACTGGGCCGCGTAGTCGAACAGGTCGGCCCCGGCGGGCGAGCGAAACGGCATGAAGCGGTAAGCCTCGGTGTCCATTTTGTCGACCACATGGCTCGTGAAATCGCTGTCGGTGTTGGCCATGAGCGCGTCGCCCTTGTCCACCAGCCAGTCCAGATCCTCCTCAGGCAGGCCCGCGATGCGCCCCAGCATGCGCATGGGCAACTGGCGGGCGATCTGGTGCGTGGCGTCAAACTCGCCCAGCGCCAGGGCCTGATCAAGGATACCCACACACAGCTCGCGGATCTGCTCTTCGTACAACGCCATCATGGGCTTGGAAAAGGCCTTGGCCACCAGCATGCGGGTGCGGGTGTGCTCGGGCGGATCGGTCTCTTGAAAGGTGCGCCGCGCCATGTACTCCTCATGCGACTGGTCTTCCATGCGGATGCCCTGGGCCGAAGACAAGCGCTGGTGGTTGCGGTTGAGCTCCAAAATATCGGCATGCCGCGTGACCGACCAAAAGCCCTTGCCTTCGGACCAATCGCTCCAGGCCATCGGGTCTTCATCGCGCAGACGCTTGAAGGTGTTGTGCGGCGTGCCGTTCACATAGCTGTCATGGTCCGAAAGGTCTGCGTGGCCATCGTCGGTGGGTATCCAAACGGTCATGTTGTTTCCCTTGCCTGTTCAAAAAACTGCACCATCCATTGACCGAACAGCGGCACATCGGCAGCGTTGGCCAGGCTGGCGTGGGCGCGGGCCAAAGTGGCAGCATCGAGCTTATCAGCCAGATACCCCAGCAAAGCCTGCATGAACACCAACGGCATTTCAGGGTGGTACTGCGTGGTCCAGATGTGTTGGCCGATCTGCATCGACGAGAAGGGGCAAAAATCGCTTCCACCAAGGCACTCGGCCCCCTCGGGCATGCGGGTGACTTGTTCGTTGTGGGCCGCCATCAAGGTGATGGTGGTGTGAAAGGGCTGCATCCAAGCTCGCGCATGCTGCCAGTGCGTGGCCGCCGTTCCCAAACCCCAGCCCGCCGCGTTACGCGCCACCTGCCCGCCCAGTGCCCGGGCCACGGCTTGGTGGCCAAAGCACAGGCCAATCAGCGGCTGGCGCGCCGCATGAACGGATCGGATAAAGGCCAGCAACGGCCCCACCCAAAGCAAGCTGTCATCGTTGACGGAGGCCGGGCTTCCGGTGATGACATAGCCGTCAAAGGCAGTGGCGCTCGGTGGCAAAATCCCGTCCATGACAGGCACAACTGAATATTGCCAATCTGTCCTCAAGGGTTGAAGCAACTGCAAGACCTTATGTCCGTCATTGAGAAAATGCGAGGCAAATTCTGAGGTGTCATTGTTGGTCAGCAAAATTGCTATTCGGCGCATCATCGGTCAGCTTTCAAAGATCACCCATGCTAATCCTGACACTTGTTGTCAGCTATCAAGTTTGAGCAGCGCATCACTGGGGTTTTCACCCCCTTTCACTGGCCGCCTTCGCTGACAAATAGGCCTTGTAATCACCGCTCGGAATTCGTGTGAAGCCTTGTACACTTCGGTTGTAGAGATAGCACCAAACCTGATCAGGCAGTCCCTCAGCGGGTTGGACCAGGGCGATGCGTCGGCGTAAATATAAAGAAGCCGCATCGTTATCAGGGACCACCTCCTCCAGTTCATCCAGTTGCAACAAGAGGGGCATGGAAACGGCATATACCTCACCGGCGACTTTTGACAAGTCATTCGCCGGAGAATCAATGATCCCTGGGTAATCTCCCAGGTCGTATAAATGCGCATGAACAAGCCCTGCGCCACGCACAGTGGCACCCTGAAGGAAGGAATGCAAGCGCAGCCCAGACAGCAGAGTGCCATAAACAAAAATGAAATGTTTCATGGATCAAAAGATTAACATGTTGAGCCGGAAAGACATATCGGCTTGCCCTGACGTCTTCAGTCTGCGCTGAAGCATCTTGCGGCCATAATCTGCCTTGATACAGACCGACTGACCGAATCCATCGTCTCGATGACTCTAGCAAAATCCGTCCAACCGATCACTAGCATTCTGAACACACAGGACATGGATCAACATGCCTGCGCGCAACAGGGCTGGGCGCTACATTACGAACAGCTCTCGCCTGGCCAGTTCAAAGGGCGCATCCACCAAGTGCAACTGCCCGAGGTGACCCTGCTGCGAGAAGACACCAACATCGCCCTGCGCCAGCGTGGGCGCCTCGATGACAGCGTGTACGGTTTTGCCATGGGGTTACAGGACACGTCGGATCTTTTCTTCAACGGCCAGCGCGTGCCTGAGCAAGCCATCATGTGCGGCAAGGGCGATGAGGTGGACTTGACCACCCCACCCCACTTCACATTGATCGCGGTGGTGGTCGAGCGCAGCCTGCTCAACCCACTATGGGAGCGTATGTACCAAAAGCCCATGGCCCATTGGCTCGAAAAGCAGCTGGTACTTCAAACCTCAGGCATCAAGGCGCAAATTTTGCGCGACTTGCAGCTCACCGTTATGGACCAGGCTAGCACCCTGGCGAACCGCCAGCAGGACCCACAGGCACTGCGACAACTGCGTGACGAGATTCTGATGGAATGGATCGAAGCCCTGCCTGAGAAGGTGGACACTTCCGAATTGCCGAATCTGGAGCGCCGCAAAAAACTGGTCGACCACGCCTGCGAACTGATGATGGGCCATACCGACGAGCCGCTGTCAATTCTGCAAGTGTGCAGCCATATAGGTACAAGCCGCCGCAAACTGAACTACAGTTTTCAGGATGTATTAGGCACCACGCCAGTTAAATACCTGCGGGCTTTGCGGCTTAACGGTGTTCGTCGCGGTCTGCGTGACGCAGCCAAAGGCGTCACAGTGCAAGACGTTGCAGCGCATTGGGGCTTTTGGCACCTGGGCCAGTTTGCCCAGGACTACAAGCGACTCTTCGACGAGTTGCCATCCACCACATTGCGCCACCCATGAACAAACCCCAAACTCCCCACCTCATCGCCATACTGACCATGGTGGCCTCCATGGCCTGCTTGTCAACGCAAGACACTTTCAGCAAAATTCTGATGCTCACGCTGACACCGATGATCATCATCTGGACTCGCTATGGCGTGCAGACGGCGATGATCACAGTGACCATTTTGCGAAAAAAATCGCCCCACTTATTCACAACCCAACAAGCCCGGCTTCATCTGTTGCGAGGCAGTTTGGTCGTGTGCGGTAGTCTGTTCGGTTATGGCGCACTTCAACGCATCCCCGTTGCCGAATTCACAGCCATCTATTGCCTGGTGCCCTTGGCGGTCACCCTGTTAGCGCGCTTTGTTTTGAAAGAAAAAGTCAGTGCAATCGGCTGGCTTTTCATCGCAGGCGGCATGACAGGGGCTTTGCTGGTGGTTCGCCCCGGAGGAGACGTAGACCCAACCGGTGCGACCTTGGCATTGTTGGGGGTGATCTGCTACACAGGCTTTCAAACACTCACCGGCTATCTGGCAAGAAAAGACTCCCCTTTAACCATCCAGTTTTTTACAAGCTTGCTGGGTTTTTCGGTCATGAGCAGTGCGGTCCCATTCTTCTGGCCTGGCAGCATGACTGGGGCTGAATTGGGCTTGCTGGCCTTCGTCGCAGTGGCCGGATCCTACGGACAGTTTTTCATGGTCTTGGCGTTTGCCAAAGCGCCCGCCTCCGTCTTGTCGCCTTATTTGTACAGCGCCATTGGATTTTCTGCACTGGGCGGTTGGTTGATGTTCAACCACCTGCCCGACCTGTGGGCACTGATTGGCATGCTCATGATTGCCGGTTTTGGCCTGGCATCCGTTTGGTCCAATCGGCGTTGATTTTTTCGTCGTTGACGAATGGCGATTGCACGGTCTTAGGTACCGATCACCAAGAATGAGTCTGTGTCTAACGTACCAAGCAGGGCTGCTTAGGGTTGAACTTCCAGTTGGGCAACAGATACTGCATGGCCAAGGCGTCGTCGCGCGCACCCAAACCGTGTTGCAGGTAGAGTTGGTGCGCGGCTTCAACCTTGTCCATGTCCAGCTCAATGCCCAGGCCGCCTTGCTGAGGCACGTCGATAAAACCGTTGCGGATTTGCAGCGGCTCTTTCGTCAGGCGTTGTCCGTCTTGCCAGATCCAGTGCGTATCCATGGCTGTGACCCGGCCAGGTGCAGCGGCACCCACATGCGTGAACATGGCCAGCGAAATATCAAAATGATTGTTCGAATGCGAGCCCCAAGTCAGGCCCCAAGTCTGGCAGGCTTGTGCCACACGAACAGAACCCTGCATGGTCCAAAAATGCGGGTCTGCCAAAGGAATATCCACCGACTGCAACTGAATCGCATGCGCCATCTGTCGCCAATCGGTGGCGACCATGTTAGTGGCGGTGCGCAAACCGGTCTCACGACGAAACTCGGCCATGATTTCACGGCCGCTGAAGCCGTGCTCTGCACCGCACGGATCTTCGGCATAGGCCAAGATACCATGCATGTCCCGCATCAAGCGAACCGCATCTTGAAGTGGCCAGGCGCCATTGGGGTCCAGGGTGATCCGTGCCTTTGGAAAGCGCTCGTGCAAAGCCGTCACCGCGTCCACTTCGTCTTCACCGCGCAGGACACCGCCCTTGAGTTTAAAGTCATTGAAGCCATAGCGCGCATAAGCCGCTTCGGCCAACTTCACAATCGTCTCGGGCGTTAACGCTTCTTCGTGGCGCAGATGTGACCAATCGTTATCTGCATCAGGCTCACTGACATAAGGCAAATCGGTCTTGCGACGGTCCCCTACATAAAACAGATAACCGAGCATTTCTACTTTCTCGCGCTGCTGACCTTCACCCAACAAAGCAGCCACAGGCACACCGAGAAACTGGCCTAACAAATCCAGCAACGCCGATTCGACTGCGGTCACCGCATGCACGGTAGTGCGCAGGTCAAAGGTCTGGAGGCCCCGACCACTGGCATCGCGGTTACCAAAGGCAGTTTGCATGCTTTGCAAGACCGTCAAATACTTGCCCAAGGGTTGACCGATCACCAATTCCCGTGCGTCTTCCAGTGTTTGGCGAATGGCCTCTCCACCGGGAACTTCACCCACACCGGTGTGGCCCAGACTGTCCGTCAAGACCAACACATTGCGTGTAAAAAAAGGCGCATGCGCCCCGCTCAAATTCAAAAGCATGTCGTCGCGACCCGCAACAGGGATGACGCGCATGGCAGTGACAACGGGCGATGAGGTCATGATTTTTCTTTGTAAAGATCAGGTGATCGGGGCAGGGTTGAACAAAACCAAAGCATTGTGCAGCTTCCAATGCTCAGCCCAGGTTTTTCGGCCACTGGCCACATCGAGCAGCATACGGAACAACTCCCACCCTGATTCTTCAATGGTAATTTCACCATCCGCAATGCGCCCGGCATTGAGGTCCATCAGATCATGCCAACGACGGGCCAGATCGGTGCGTGTCGCCACCTTGATCACAGGGCAGGCCTGCAAGCCATAAGGCGTGCCGCGTCCAGTGGTGAACACATGCAGGTTCATGCCAGCGGCCAATTGCAAGGTACCGCAAATAAAGTCGCTGGCCGGTGTGGCGGCAAAGACCAATCCTTTTTGGTCGGGTTTGAGTTTTTCACCCGGCCCAAGCACACTGCTGATGGCTGCCGTGCCGCTCTTGATAACGGAGCCCATGGCTTTTTCAGCGATATTGGACAATCCACCCGCCTTGTTGCCCGGAGTGGTGTTGGCGCTACGGTCCACGCGGCCACGGTCGAGGTACTGGTCGTACCAATCGAGTTCACGCACCACCGCTTGCGCAACTTCAGGGCTCGCTGCACGACTGGTGAGTTGCTCAACGGCATCTCGTACCTCGGTGTTTTCAGAGAACATCACCGTGCCCCCTGCCCGCACGATCAAATCGGACATGAAACCCACCGCGGGGTTGGCGGTGACGCCAGAAAACGCATCACTGCCCCCGCATTGAACCCCGACCACCAAGGCACTGGCAGGCACGGTTTGACGTTTGCGCGCGTTGAGCCTGGCCAGGTGCGGCTTGGCTCGCTCCAAAATGTCATCGATCATGGACATGAAGCCCACATGTTCATCGTCCTGCAAACAAACGAGGTCCGGGCCCTTGCCTTCGTCGCGTACATCCTGGATCGGAAAACTGCCTGGCGGCAACAGGCGATCGGGCTGGAGTTTTTCACACCCCAAACTGACCACCATGACTTCACCACCAAAATTGGGGTTCAAGCTGATGTGGCGCAAAGTGCGAATCGGGATCTCGGCGCCCGGGGCTTCAATGGCCACGCCACAGCCGTAGCTGTGCTCCAAGCCCACCACACCATCTACATTCGGGTAGTGCGCTAAAAGTTCGCGCTCGATCCGTTCTATCGCAATCTTGACAACGCCCGCAACGCATTGCACCGTGGTCGTGATGGCCAATAAATTGCGCGTGCCCACAGAACCGTCTGCGTTCACAAAACCTTCAAAGGTATAACCGTCCAGTGCGTCCAGCAATGGCGGTTGGACAGTCGCCATGGGCAAGTCTTTCAACTCACGGGCCGAGGGCATGTCGAGCAGGCGTTCATGCACCCAACTGCCGGCCAGAATGTCTTGGCGGACAAAGCCAATCGGCACGTTGTAACGCATAACCGCCTGACCTTTTGCCAGATCGGTGAGCGCGACTTTATGGCCTTGCGGAACTCTGTCACGCAAGACCAGTCCCTCAGCCACGCCAGCGGGCATGACCGTGCCAGCCGGCATGCCGCCATCGTTGGCGATGATGGCAACGTTATCGGCTGGGTTCATCCGGATCGCCAAGGGGGGTCGCACAGAACTCATAACGGCTTTTCCAATGTCAAAAAATCACTTGAGTAAATGAGGCAGCCACAGTGTGAACTGCGGCACATAAGTCACCAGCAACATGGCCAAAGTTAATGCGCCATAAAACGGTGCAATCGTTCGCATCACCTGTCCGACAGAGATGCCGCCAATCGCACAGCCTACAAACTGTACCGTACCCACTGGCGGCGTGTTCAGGCCCAAGGCGCAATTGATCAACAGCATAATGCCGAACTGCATCGGGTCCATGCCAAAGTGCATCGCGATCGGCAAAAAGATGGGTGTGCAAATCAGGATGGTTGCAGCCATGTCCAAGAAGGTGCCCAAAATGAACAACAAGACATTGATCATGAGAAAAATGACCCAGGGTTCGGTGCTGATTTTTTGCATCAGCGCACCCGTCATCTGCGGCACCTCATAAAGCGCCATAAAGTAACCGAAGGCATTCGAAATTCCAATCAAGAGCAACACCACGCCGGTGGTCTTGCAGGCCTTGGCGCAGGCCTTGAGAAAGTTTTGAAACGTCAGCGTGCGGTAGATCACCACGGTGACAAACAAGGCCCAAGCCACGGCGATAGAAGCCGACTCGGTGGCCGTGAAAGCACCCGATAAAATGCCACCCAAAATGATCACCACGACAAACAAGCCGGGCAATGCGGCGCCAAAAGCCCTGAGCACTTCGAGCCAGCCGGGAAATTTGCCGTGAATCGGGTAACCGCGGCGCACCGCCACCCAGTAGGCTGCACCCAAATTGCACAGTGTCAAAATGATCGCCGGCACCAGACCCGCCAAAATCAAGCCCAGCACACTGACCGAGGCCAGGCCCGAAGCGGCCAGCGTGAAGATGATCATGTTGTGCGAGGTGGGCATGATGGCGCCCACCAGCGCGGCGTGCGTGGTCACGTTCACCGCGTAGTCGGCGTCGTAGCCTTCTTTTTTCATGAGCGGGATCATGACCGAGCCCATGGCCGACACGTCGGCCAATGGTGAGCCCGCAACTCCCCCAAAGATGGTGCAGCCGATCACATTGCTCATGCCCAATCCACCCCGCACATGGCCCACCAGGCTGTTGGCAAAACGCACGATGCGGTCGGCAATACCGCCGTAGAGCATCAGCTCACCGGCAAACACAAAAAACGGAATGGCCAGGAAGGAGAACACCTGCATGCCTCCGACCATTTTTTGAAACACCATGGCCACCGGCAAACCCGCCGCAATGATGGTCGCAACCGAAGACAGGCCAATGGCAAAGGCCACCGGCACACCCAAAATCAACAGGAGGGAAAAGCTCAGTGCAAGGACGGTCAATTCCATCTTGTCACTCCCAGACCGGCGTGACAACCTGACCACGCAAGAGAGCCACAATATGCTCAATCGAAAAAAGCAAGATCAAGGCACCGGCAATGATCACTGGCACATAGTCAATTCCATCGGGGACCGGCAGCATGGGTTTTTTCTCTGACCACTTGGCTGATGCCCACAGCCAACCGCCCTGCACCATCAAATAACCAAACAAAGCCACCAAGGCATGGATCAAAATTTCGATGCGATGCTGCCATTTTTTCGGCAACAAAACCACCAAAGATTCGAGCCCGATATGACCTGCATCACGCACACCGACGGCCAAACCAAACGCGGTGACAAACAACACAATCAACATGGCCAAGGCTTCAGCCCAGGTCGGTGTATCGTTCAAAACATAGCGACCGATGACCTGCCATTGCACACACAAGATCACGGCAATCAGCCCCAGCACCGCCAACACCAAACTGATCTTGGAGACGGTTGCACAAAATTTGGTGAACATGGAAAACTCCAGCCCTCTGCTCGCGACGAAGGCATCAGGAAAAGCCGATTATTTGGTGTCTTGTATGGCTTTGACCGCGCGCTTCATTTCTGGCGTGGTCATGAACTTGTCGTAGACAGGGCCCATGACGGCCTGGAAGGACTTTTTGTCGACTTCCACAATTTCAGCCCCGGCGGCTTTGACATTGGCCAGCGATTTGCCCTCTTGCTCATCCCAGGCCTTGCGCTCGACAGCCACAGACTCTTTGGCTGCCTGACGGATCATGGCTTGCTCGTTGGCTGGCAACTTGTCCCAAATGACTTTGGACATCACCAAGATTTCAGGGGCCATTGAATGTTCGGTCTTAGAGTAGACCTTGACGGCTTCAACGTGTTTAGCAGTGTCAAACGAGGGAATGTTATTTTCAGCAGCGTCTATCAGACCTGTCTTGAGTCCGGTGTACACCTCGCCATAAGGCATGGGCGTGGCGTTGGCGCCCATGGCGCTGACCAGTGCCACCCATAAATCTGATTGCTGCACACGTATCTTCAAGCCCTTGGCATCGGCCACAGAGCGGATCGCCTTTTTGGCGTAAATCGAACGGGCACCGCTGTCATAGAAAGCCAAGCCGACATAGCCCACCGACTCGCAACTCTTGAGGATTTCAGCGCCAATGGGCCCATCCAAAGACTTGCGCATATGGTCGACTGAATGGAACAAGAAAGGCATGGTGGGCACCATGGTCATCGGGCAAACACCGTTCATGGGCGCTACGTTCACACGCACTAAATCCAATGCACCAATCTTGACTTGATCGATGGTTTCTTTTTCAGAACCCAAAGCACCTTTGTTAAACACCTTGATTTTGTGTTTACCACCCGACAATTTTTCAAGCACAGTGCTCATGTGTTTGACAGCCACCACGGTGGGGTAGTCATCGGCATTGTGGATATCGGCTGAGCGGAACTCGACCGCATGGACATTGAAAGAGAGGGATGCGGCCATGGCCACAACCAATGCATTGAATTTCATATTTGTCTCCAATTGGGGTAAAAACGTCAAGGAATTTATGATGGACTGTACCTGCTCATTCGCCTGCCAAGGCAACTCCGGCCTTGAGGCGGCTCACGGCTTCGCATTGAATGCGTTTGCGACAGTCCAGATAAGGCAGTGCAATTTCGGACGTCAAAATGTGCGATCACAAGGGCCCTATCTTGACGAAGCCCCCCCCCTGGAACTGCACAGCAGGATCGGATAAATCGGGCTCAGTCGTTTGTGCATAAATGGCAGCGCGGAAATCGTCTGAGCTGTCTTGAGGGCGGAACCCAATGTGTCGTGCCAGGTGGTTGTCATACCAACCAACGCTGTTGTCAGAAGTGCCGTAAATAATACTGTGTCCCAGAACTGGCGTGGTCAAGCAAGCCGTAATCAACCTGTGCAAATCGCCATAACTCAGCCAGGTGGCCAACATGCGTCTGTCACGTGGCTCTGGAAAGGAAGAACCGATGCGAACACAAGCCGTCTCGATTCCATAGCGATCGAAATACAAACGAGACAAATCTTCGCCGAATGCTTTGCTCAGACCATACAAACCGTCAGGACGCGGCGGGCTCAAGGCATCGACCACCTCGTTTTGACGGTAAAAGCCCATGACATGGTTGGAACTGGCAAACACCACGCGCTTGACCCCATGAACGCGAGCGGCTTCGTATAAGTTGTACAAACCAATGATGTTGGCTTGCAAAATGGGCTCCCAAGGCTGCTCAACCGAGATGCCTCCAAAGTGAACAATCGCATGGCAGTCCGCGACCATGTTGTGAACGGCAGCCTTGTCGGACAGATCAGCTTGCACCACCTCTTCACCAGCTTGCGCGGGCGCCAAGGGTGATAAGTCACTCAAACGCAAAAAAGCACAATTGGCCTTCAAGCGTGAGCGCATGGCCTGCCCTAAGCCGCCTGCGGCACCGGTCATGAGAAGCCTGTGATGAGATTGAATGGTCATGGGAATAGGTGCTCCAGTCAAAGCGTTTGAATTGCGTTGCGATTCCTCAGCAAAAGCCAAAGGCCGCCCAGAATCATAGGCACACACAGCCACTGCCCCATGCTCATGCCCAAGGACAAGAGCCCCAAATGGGCGTCAGGCTCTCTGAAAAATTCTGCCGTAAACCGAAACACGCCATACCCCAAGGAAAAGGCCCCTGAGACTTGGCCTATGGGCCTGTCCTTTCGGGCAAACAGCCACAGCAAGACAAACAGCAACAAGCCCTCGAGCAAAAACTGGTAGACCTGCGAAGGGTGTCGCGGCATGTCTCCCGCGCCTCTGAACACCATACCCCATGGCAAGGACGGGTCGGCCACGCGGCCCCACAACTCGCCGTTGATGAAATTCCCAACACGGCCAGCCGCCAGGCCGGTCGGCACGCAGGGTGCCACAAAATCCATGACCTGCAAGAAGGGGCGTTTGCGTGTTCGGGCAAACCACACCATGGCCACAATCACCCCCAGCAAACCCCCGTGAAAACTCATACCCCCTTGCCAAACAGCCAAAATTTCAACAGGGTTAGAAAGGTAGTACAGGGGTTTGTAAAAAAGGCAATAACCCATGCGCCCGCCCAAAACAACGCCCATGACCCCCATGAACAATATGTCCTCAACATCTTGTTTATGCCAAGCTTGGTCGCCTTCCAATTTGGCAAATGCAGGGTGACGCAATCGCCTTAGTCCCAGAAACATGAACAGCCCAAAAGCAGCGAGATAGGTCATGCCGTACCAATGCACAGCCAAGGGACCCAATTGGAGGGCGACAGGATCGATTTGAGGATGTATCAACATAGCTAGGATTGTGCCTGACAGGCCGTTAGAATAGCTGTTCAGAGTGTACAAGGCCGAGGTCCAAGGCCCACTTCAACCGATTTTTTTACCCCAAACACCATGAGCGACAAAATCATCCCCATCACACCGATCAACCGCCGCAGCGCCAACATCACACAAGGCAAATCGCGAGCGCCCAATCGGTCCATGTACTACGCCATGGGTTATGAAGAAAGTGATTTCGTCAAACCCATGGTGGGCGTCGCCAATGGCCACAGCACCATCACCCCATGCAACAGCGGCCTGCAAAAGCTGGCTGATGCGGCGGTGGCAGGCATCGAAGAAGCCGGTGGCAACGCCCAGATTTTTGGCACCCCGACCATCTCTGACGGCATGGCCATGGGCACAGAGGGCATGAAGTATTCGTTGGTCAGCCGCGAAGTGATTTCAGACTGCATTGAAACTTGCGTGCAGGGCCAATGGATGGACGGTGTTTTGGTCGTCGGCGGTTGCGACAAAAACATGCCTGGCGGCATGATGGGCATTTTGCGCGCCAACGTGCCCGCCATTTATGTGTACGGCGGCACCATCTTGCCCGGCCGCTACCAAGGCCGCGACCTGAACATCGTCAGCGTCTTTGAGGCCGTGGGCGAAAACGCTGCCGGCAAAATGAGTGATGCCGACTTACGCGAAATTGAAATGCGCGCCATTCCCGGCACTGGCTCTTGTGGCGGCATGTATACCGCCAACACCATGTCCTCAGCCTTTGAGGCTTTGGGCATGTCACTGCCCTACTCTTCCACCATGGCCAACCCCCATGATGAAAAAGAAAATTCCGCCAAGGAGTCGGCCAAGGTTTTGATTGAAGCGATCAAAAAAGACCTCAAACCCCGCGACATCGTCACCAAGAAAGCACTCGAAAACGCAGTGGCCGTTATCATGGCTACTGGGGGATCGACCAATGCGGTACTGCACTTTTTGGCCATTGCCCACACCGCCGGTGTGGAATGGACCATTGACGATTTCGAGCGCATGCGCAAAAAAATCCCTGTTATTTGCGATTTGAAGCCCAGTGGCAAATACCTCGCCGTGGATCTGCACCAAGCCGGCGGCATCCCCCAAGTCATGAAAACGCTGCTGGCTGCTGGTCTGCTGCACGGTGACTGCATGACCATCACAGGCAAGACCATTGCTGAGAGCCTGAAAGACATTCCGGACGTGCCTCGCTCTGACCAGGACGTGATTCGCCCGATCGATAAGCCAATGTATGCCGAAGGCCATTTGGCCATTCTCAAAGGCAACCTCTCGCCTGAAGGCGCTGTGGCCAAAATCACCGGCTTGAAGAACCCGGTCATCACCGGACCTGCACGCGTGTTTGACGACGAGCAGTCGGCTTTGGCCGCCATTTTGGCCGGCAAAATCAAAGCAGGCGATGTCATGGTCTTGCGTTACCTCGGCCCCAAAGGCGGCCCTGGCATGCCCGAAATGCTGGCTCCCACAGGTGCACTGATTGGTGCAGGCTTGGGAGAAACCGTGGGCCTGATCACCGATGGTCGCTTCTCTGGTGGGACATGGGGCATGGTGGTCGGCCACGTCGCACCTGAAGCCGCTGCTGGGGGCAACATTGCTTTTGTCAATGAAGGCGACAGCATCACCATTGACGCTCACAAACTGGTTCTGGAACTCAACGTCCCCGAAGCTGAATTGGCCAAGCGGCGTGAAGGCTGGGTAGCGCCTGCCCCACGTTACACACGTGGTGTGCAAGCTAAGTTTGCCTTCAATGCCTCCAGCGCCAGCAAGGGTGCGGTTCTGGACTTGTATTAATCCATGATCCGCATCTTTCCACAAACTCCCTAGGACATTTATGAAAAAAATCGTGTTTGTATTGGCCTTGAGCGCCGCAGCCGCATTTCCTGCCATGGCTGACCAAGCTTTGGCGCAAGCTAAAAACTGCATGGCTTGCCACGCTGTTGACAATAAACTCGTGGGTCCCGGCTACAAAGAGGTTGCCGTCAAATACAAAGGTGACAAAACAGCGGCAGACAAACTGGCCGAAAAAATCATCAAGGGTGGTTCTGGCGTTTGGGGCCCTGTGCCGATGCCTGCCAATGCCCAAGTCAATGACGCGGAAGCCAAAAAATTGGCCGCTTGGATACTGGGACTGAAGTAACTTGTGTTGCCTTCAATCAAAAAGCCCGCGACTGCAAAGTACGCGGGCTTTTTTTAACGCCTTGGCGTCTTACAAGCCGATGGCTGCAATTCCGGCTTTGGCGATCTGGGCATCCTCACTGGACTTGACACCGCTCACGCCAACGGCGCCCAGGCAAAAACCATCTTTCATGATGGGTACGCCCCCTTCAAGCATGCCCTGCACAGTGGGCGCAGTCAAAAATGAATAGCGCCCCCCGTTGATTACGTCTTCATAGATTTTGCTTTCACGGCGACCCAAGGCGGCCGTATGGGCTTTGGCGGGCGCGATGTGCGCCGAAATAGGAGGCGCACCGTCCAAACGAGAAAAACTCAGCAAATGGCCGCCTGAATCGACAATGGCAATGCTCACAGCCCAATTGTTTTTGAGGGCTTCCGCTTCGGCAGCGGCGGCGATGGCCTTGACATCTGACAGTTCGAGACTCGATTGTGTTTTCATGGTTCACCCAGTGGAGTAAAAAACAACAAGCATACCGCTTCTAATTCCCCGTTTTTGGCACGGTGATTGCACGGGCAGGCCACTCCCACCCTACAATGTGCTTAGCCTTCGTCTACAAGGCATCTAAGGAGATATCAGATGAGTGAATTTCAAACCATTGACACCGCATGGGGCTTGGATGTTCAGGCGCAACGCAACCGCGTCATGCGCAACACCTACGGACTCTTGGCATTGAGCCTGCTGCCTACCGTGTTAGGCGCATGGCTTGGCGTCGCAACAGGCATCACCCAATCATTGAGTGGCGGCTTGGGCCTGATTGTTTTCTTGGCAGGTGCATTTGGTTTTATGTATGCCATTGAAAAGACCAAGAACTCTGCGGCGGGCGTTCCTGTTCTGCTGGGCTTTACCTTCTTCATGGGCCTGATGCTCTCGCGCATGATCGCCATGGTACTGGGCTTTAAAAATGGTCCTGATCTGATCATGACTGCATTTGCAGGCACAGCGGGAGTGTTTGCTTTGATGGCCTCATTGGCCAGTGTCATCAAACGTGATTTATCTGGCATGTCCAAATGGCTGTTTGTCGGTGCCTTGGTGCTGATGGTCGGCGGCATTGTCAACGTGTTTGTCGGCTCCTCAGCGGGCATGATGGCCTTGTCGGTTGCAGCGATTGGTATTTTCAGTGCCTACATGTTGTATGACCTCAAGCAAATCATTGACGGCGGTGAAACCAACTACATCAGCGCCACATTGGCCCTGTACTTGGACTTGTTCAATATCTTCCAAAGCTTACTGGCCTTGCTTGGCATCTGGGGCGGCGAACGCGACTAATCTCTTAAGCCAACTCAAACACCGCCATGCTTTCGACGTGTGCGGTGTGCGCAAACATATTCACCACGCCGGCGCTGACGCAGCGGTAACCGGCCGAGTGCACCAGCAAACCCGCATCGCGCGCCAAGGTCGCTGGGTTACAGCTTACATAGACAATCCGCTTCGGAGGCTGCCAGCCTTGACGCAGCTCAGGGGTTTCGTTCAATTGCGCCAAGGCTTTGATCAAGGCGAAAGCGCCCTCTCTGGGGGGATCAATCAGCCATTTGTCGGCGTACCCGTCTGCCGTCAACATCTGCGCAGTCATATCGAATAAATTGCGAGCGACAAACTGCGTGGGAGCCAAGGCTTGTCCCGGAGGCCGAGATGCTTGGTTTTCCCGCAGATTTTCTTCAGAGCGTTCGACCAAAGTCGCTGCGCCTTCGATGCCCAGCACTTCCTGCGCTTGGGTGGCCAAGGGCAAAGTGAAATTGCCCAAACCACAAAACCAGTCGATCACACGTTCGGTTTTTTTAACTGCCAGCAAACGCAAAGCGCGTGAGACCAAGACGCGGTTGATGTAGGGATTGACTTGGGTGAAGTCGGTCGGACGGTACGGCATGTGAATGCTGAAATCGGGCAATTCATAAGCCAACAGCGGGCCCTTTTCGTCGAGCAACTTGACCGTATCAGGTCCCTTGATTTGAACCCACCACTGCACCTTGTGAAGTGCTGCAAAGTCATGCAACTTGCCCACATCCTTTGTGCTCAAAGGCTCCAAATGACGCAACACCAAGGCGGTCACATCGTCACCACAGGCCAATTCAATTTGCGGCACCGTTTCGCGAGCGTCCATGCTGAAAATCAGTGCCCGCAAAGGCATGAGCATGTCGCTCACATGCGCCGGCAAGACGCGGCAGCTTTGAATGTCCGCAACATAGCGGCTTTTACGCTCGTGAAATCCGATCAGCACCTCGCCTTTTTTATGCACATAGCGCACCGACAGACGGGCGCGAAAACGGTAACCCCAGGCAGGGCCCTCGACAGGCCGCAGCATGGACTCGGGCTTGACTTTGCCCAAATGCCATAGGTTGTCTTCGAGCACGCGTTGCTTCATGGCCACTTGCGCGCTGGCGTCCAGATGCTGCATCTTGCATCCACCGCACGCGCCATTGTGCAACCCAAAATGGATACAACCTGGGCGCACACGCTGCGAGGACTCGTGGTGAATGTCTGTCACCACGCCTTTTTCAAAACTGTTTTTAGAGCGGTGAATTTGCGCAGACACCACCTCAAAGGGCAATGCGCCTTCGATGAAAACCACCTTTCCATCTGGCTTGCGGGCAATGCCTTGGGTTTCAATGTCCATGGCATCAATACGGTAGTGGCCGGGGTGCAACATGCCATCGGGCAGTTCCATGGCGGTCAAAGCGGTAGCGGAGGGATCTTGCGCTTGTTGCAAGTCTTTTGTTTTTTGGGAGGTCATAGGTTCCGTTGTGTTCAGCGCCACGCGGCCAGGTACGCTTGCCAATGCGGCGCATGGGGCGTCAACTCACCCAGCGTGGACTGAACAAATTCAATTTCCGCGTCATATTCTTTTTCAGTGAAACCACCGCGCATTTTTTGATAGCGGCAGTACATCAAATAGGTGTTCATCACATCCGTCTCGCAATAGTTCTGGATGTCATCGGTTTGGCCCGCAAGGTATTGCGCATAAACCTGTGAACCGTCCATGCCCAGCTTGCCCGGAAAACCGCACAACTTGGCCAATGCATCCAATGGGGCGTTGTTTTTAGCCGTGTACATGGCCAGCAAATCCATCAAGTCCAAATGCCTCTGGTGGTAGCGGGCAATGTAGTTGTTCCACTTGAACTCGCGGTCGTCGTCACCCATGTCCCAGTATTTGTCGGCCACTACACCATGCCGCAAACCACGATAGTGCAGAACAGGCAAGTCAAATCCACTGCCATTCCAGCTGACCAATTGGGGCGTGTGCTTTTCAATAGCGTTGTAAAAGGTCTGAACAATCTTGCCTTCACTCGCTCCATCGCGGTCCGTGAATGAATGAACCCGCAAACCTTCGGAATTCCTGAATACACAACTGATGACCAGCACACGCTGAAGGTACAAAGGCAGAAAATCACTCTGCCCTTTAGCCTGGCGCTCTTGCACCCATGCCGCATGCACTTGAGCATCGGTCATTGCGTGGCCCTCGGGATTTAATATACGCAAGCCATCGATGTCCGGAATGGTTTCGATGTCAAACACCAATACGGGCCAAACCATAAGCCGCTTTGTACTCAGCGAGCAGGCAACAGTTTGGCCGGATCGACAGGCTTGCCCTGGCGGCGGATCTCAAAGTGCAGCTTGACGCCGCTGGGGCTGTCAGAGCTGCCCATCTCGGCGATCTTTTGCCCCTTCTTGACCTTCTGGTCTTCTTTGACCAACAAGGCTTGGTTGTGGGCATAAGCCGTCAAGAAAATGTTGTTGTGTTTCAAGATCAGCAAATTGCCATACCCCCGCAAACCGGCGCCGGCGTAGACCACTTGACCATCAGCAGCAGCCAGCACGGCATCTCCGGCTTTGCCGCCAATGTCCAAGCCTTTGTTTTTGGCTTCGTCAAAACCGGTTAACAGGGGTCCGGTGGCAGGCCAAATGAAGCCCAAGCCCTCATCGACTGGGAGCACGGGTGCGGCAGGTAATGCCGAAGCCGAGGCCGAAGCATTAGCGGCAGAAGGTAATGCCGCACTCTTAGTGCTGCCTTCCACTGGGGGATTGGCCGCAGTCGCCTTGACAGAAGGCAGGGATGAGTTCACGCCCGAATTCACAACGGGCCGCACCACCACACCAGCAGCCTCCACTGCAGCATTGGGAGGTGCAATACGAATGACCTGACCCACTTCAATCAGATTCGGATTTTCCAGGTTATTCCATTTGGCCAAGTCGCGCCAAGCATGACCATTGTCCAAACCAATGCGGGTCAAGGTATCGCCTTGCCGAATGGTGTAGTAACCTGGCTTGCCCGCGTTTTCTGCGCCTAGCAAGACTTTCTCAGGTTCTGGATTTGGCGCTTTCGTTGCAGCAACCGGCACAGCAGGCACAGCGGTCTGCAAAGCGCTGCCCTCCAAGCGGTCCTCCACAGGCGCCAAGGCTCGGGGCCCAGAAGAACACCCTACCACCAAGAACAGCAAGGTGGCCAGAGCGAGGACGGTAAAGCGTCGTTGAAAAGAATTCAAAATCATTCCTATTCCCTCAGGAGATGCCCGATTTTAGAGGGACAAAGTGGACAGCCTCTAACACCTGATGTTTAAACCCTTGCGAGGATTTATCTACGACGACCAAGGCTTGGTGTCCGGTCGGTGTGACCATCGGGGCCACCAAACGTCCCCCCACCGCCAATTGGTCAAGCCAAGCCTGAGGAATGCTATTGCCCCCTGCCGCAGCAATGATGGCGGCATAAGGGGCGCCTTTGGCAAAACCCTCCATGCCATCGCCAAACAACAAATGCACATTCCGCAAACGAAAGCTGCGCAAATTGTCACGCGCTTTTTCGTGCAGACCTTTCAAGCGCTCGATGCTGTAGACCTCGGTGGCAATGTGGCTGAGTACTGCGGCCTGGTAACCACACCCGGTCCCCACCTCAAGCACCCGGCCAAGTTGCCCGGCCGCACCATTGCGCAGCAATTCAATCATCCGCGCCACCACGTTGGGCTTGGAGATAGTTTGCCCCAAGCCGATAGGCAAGCTGGTGTCCTCATAGGCCTGATTCACCAAACCGGTTTCTACAAACAGGTGACGCTCGACCGTGCCCATGGCGTTCAAAACATGTGCATCCTGTATACCGCTGGCGGCCAGTTTTTGCACCATCCTGTTGCGTACGGCCAAGGAATCAAGCCCCAACCCTGATGGCCGAGGTGCCGAAATCGCACCCGAGGGTCTCGATGCAGAAGCCGAGGCCTTGGCTTTGGCTTTGGGCTGGTTGCCAGACAAACTGTCCAACTGAATCGGAAAGGCTCTTCGCTGCGTCATGACTTTCCCACGGCAAGCGAAGACTTGGACATCTGTAAAAAGGACTGTCCCCAATTGCTCAGGCTCTCATGGTCAGTCAAATCCACCTTCAAGGGCGTGACTGTCATGTGGCCTTGGCGAGAGGCATGAAAGTCAGTGCCCTCGCCGTCGTCCAGGGCCTCTCCCGCACTGCCAATCCAATACATGGTCTCGCCGCGGGGGCTGACTTGAGTGATCACTTTTTCAGCTGCGTGGCGGCGGCCGAGCCGGCACAACTTGGCCGGCAAGATGTGATCGAATGACGCATTGGGAATGTTCACATTGAGCAACCATGGCTGCTGTGCAATCATGGCTTGCGCTTGCAGTTGAAGCACCATTTCACGGGCCTTTTGGGCTGCAGCATCCAAATGCTTCCAACCCTTTTCCGCTTGTGAGAAGGCAATCGCGGGAATCCCGAACAAATACCCTTCCATGGCCGCACCCACTGTGCCCGAATACAAGGTGTCATCACCCATGTTCGCGCCATTGTTGATGCCTGACACCACCAGATCAGGGCGGTAGCCCAGCATACCCGTCAAGGCAATGTGCACACAGTCTGCGGGCGTGCCGTTGACGTAACGAAATCCGTTGTCTGCACGGTGCACATACAAGGGCGCGTTGAGCGTCAAGGCGTTGGACTTGGCACTGTTATTGTGCTCTGGCGCAACTACCTCCACTTCGGCCACGGTTTTGAGCGCTTCATAGAGCGCCACCAGGCCCTCAGCGCGGTAACCGTCGTCGTTGGAAATCAAGATTTTCATGGTGGAATGTGGGGTTAATCTCCGATTGTAGAGGGCGAACCACCCTGACTCGCACTTGGTCGCTGATGGGACAAGCCAAAGCGCTATGGACCGTTAGATTTGCCCTTTACTTGAGGAGAATTTTGTGCACGCTTGGCTTTGTGAAAACCCTGTGGGCGTTGACGCCCTGACCTGGAAAGAAATCCCCACCCCCGCGCCTCAAAAAGGCGAGGTCTTGATTGAGATCCAAGCCGCAAGTCTGAACTTTCCGGACCTGCTGATTGTTCAAAACAAGTACCAAATGAAACCCGAACTGCCCTTTGTGCCCGGCTCTGAATATGCGGGCATCATCCGTGCGGTGGGCGAAGGCGTGACGCATTTGCAAGTGGGGCAGGCTGTGGCCTGTCTGTCTGGCACGGGAGGCTTTGGCACCCACACCATTGCACCCGCCAAACTCTGCATGCCCTTGCCCGCGGGTTTTCCAGCCGTGGACGCCGCAGCATTCATCATGATCTATGCCACGTCGCACCATGCATTGATCGACCGGGCCCAGCTCAAAGCCGGCGAAACCGTGCTGGTGCTGGGCGCTGCCGGCGGTGTCGGGACTTCGGCGATCCAAGTTGCCAAGGCTGTTGGTGCGCGGGTGATTGCTGCAGCCTCTACCGATGAAAAATGCGCTTTGTGCACATCCATTGGGGCGGATGCCACGATCAACTACAGCCGCGAAAATATGCGCGAGGCCATCAAAAAGTTGACCGATGGCAAAGGCCCGGATGTGATTTACGACCCGGTCGGCGGCGACTTTGCAGAACCGGCATTTCGATCCATTGCCTGGCGAGGCCGCTACCTGGTTGTAGGCTTTGCATCCGGCCCGATCCCGGCCCTGCCCTTTAACCTGGCCCTGCTCAAAGGCGCGTCGATTGTGGGCGTGTTCTGGGGCGATTATTCACGTCGCGAACCCCAGGCCAACGCAGCCATGATGGCCGAATTGGCCCAGTGGTATGCCCAAGGCAAGATCAAACCCGTGATCGACTCCACCATGCCCATGAAAGACCTCAAGGCGGCCTACGCCCACATGGGCTCACGCAATGTCAAGGGTAAATTGGTGATGGTCAACTGAGCGTTTGGCATTTAACGCCCATTCATTGAAACCAAGGGTGTTGCACTTCACATTTCCCATCCCTTGGCAACGAGAAAATCCCGGTACCGGGCTGAAGCGCCCACAGGAGACCAACGATGCAGTTCCAGATTTTCCGCCGTAGCCGCCGTGTGCTGCTGCTTGCTCTTGCCACCATGGCACTCGGCGCCTCGGCCCAGACC
>CANBWK010000006.1 GCA_947373105.1 Comamonadaceae bacterium
ATCAGGGGAACACCACAGGCCAAAGCCAATTGCCGAGCCGAGGCTTTGTCGCCGAACAACTGCAAATGTGAAGCAGCAGGCCCAATGAAAGTGATGCCCGCGTCCGCACAGGCTTGTGCAAAATCGGCGCGCTCGCTCAAAAATCCATAGCCTGGGTGGATCGCATCGCAATGCTGCTCCTTGGCAATGGCCAAGATCTTGACTGAGTTGAGGTAGGCACCCGGGCCGCTGTCTTGCAGACTCACCGCAGCGCCAGCGAGTTGACAATGTAGCGCTTGTGCATCGTCCAGTGCGAACACGGCCACACTCTCAATGTCCATGTCATGTGCAGCACGGATCAGGCGAACAGCGATTTCGCCGCGGTTGGCGATCAAGATTTTTTTGAACATCGATTTAATCTTTCAGCATCCAGGCTAACTCTGTGCCACAAATAGTTATTCAGATTGAACCTCAAAAGCATCGATCAATGCAATCCAACCATTTCCGGGAGAAGCTTCTTCTCATACAAGACCTGACATTAGTCTTAACTGTGTTTTTCAATTTTTCTAATCACTGACATTCTATTTGTACCTTGCATTATTTTTGCCGCTTTTTGGCTTGACTAGGCTTCTCGGCATCAGCATATGCTTTAAGTCCGGCTTCACGATCCAGCAACACACTACTTGTAACGGTCGTACCCAAAGGTGGTTGCAAATGGGGTGGGAAAAAAGCTAATTTTTGGTTTTGAGCGAGTTTATTTGTTCGATCTAAATCTAAATCACGTTCGTTCACGCCGCTAGGCGAAACACACACGCCGTTGATCATTTCCAAATCAAACCACCACCGCTTAACGGAATTGCGCATGCCTGCGCCTATGTGATCGTCAAAATCAATTAACGCTCTGCGCGCGCTTGGAACATGGATTGATAGTTCAAGAAGACGCGTCGATTCAACCAAATCCTCTCTGTTGTAGGGGCAGGTTTTCATACACCGCCCACAGGCCGAGCCCTTCATGTTGGTTAAGCGGTACTTACCGCATTTTTCAACATCGGGTTTCCATATTTCATAGCCATTGAACATAACCTTAGGGCCAAAAGGAATGGCGTTGCAGGGACATTCACGCGCGCACTTAAGGCACATGCTGCAGACCGATTGCAAACCGAAATCAATGGGTTGATCAAATGCCAAGGGTAAGTCGGTGGTCAGCAAAACACTCTTTGATCGAGGCCCAATGAAAGGGTTTAAAACCAGCTCACCAATGCGAGAGAGCTCGCCGAGACCAGCCAACAAAGTTGCTGGAATGTGCAAGATATCTGATTCTGCGTTGGTGTGTGCACGCGAGGAAAAACCTAGGCGGCGTAAATGAGCGCCCATGACACCCGCTATAAAGGCGCCGCGCATGTAGCCCCGCATGGACTGAGCGCCGGAAATCCAATCGTCTCCCGAAGCACCTTCCATGGTCTCAAATCCTTGGTCAAGCAACATCACAATGCAGTGCTTGTGGCGGGGCTCGATGGGCTTGCCTTGTTGTGCCTCGTGTGAATAAAACATCCACGGTTCTGCTTCACAAATGCCCACCAAATCAGCGCCTAAGAAATATGCCAAGGCTTTGATGGACTCTGCATTTTTTTGGGGATCAGACAACTGCCCATTTCCATTTGCAGGCACAAGACGCTCGTAAGTTCCTTGCAGGGGCACCATGTTGCGTATCAAGGGCGTCATGGCAAAAGCCAGCGGATGTTTTGTGGCAAAGCGAATGCGCTGCACCTTGGCTTTTTCCCCTAAATCGCCTGCCATTGCTCGCGTAAATAAATCGGCACGTTTGCTGTTGCGAATGATCTCTTCACGAAGAATCAGCGTTGTGGGCTCTGGTACCCGCTTCAATGTTTCCATGGGGTAGCGCCCCAAATGAAATGGGCGCAATTCGGATTCCGATTGAGCCCACCCAGGACGAGTGCCGGATTTGCCCATGTATGCGTTGGAATCAGGCCAATCTATGGAGGCGTTAGGCGCTATTGGAAGATCAATCTCTAAAGGCAAATCAGTGCTGATAGCTGCTAAAGCAAAGCCGCAGTTTAAAAAAGGCATTTTGAGCAAGCCGTTTTCAGACCGAGTAATGCCAGCGCGTTGCGACAAAACCTCTAAATTTAAAAGTGTGTTGCCCGCAACATGGCCTCGCGCGCTATATCCCAATGCGCGAACATAACCTGCCAATACGACAGCCACTTCGGTGGCGCGAGCATCTGTTCGGGCTTTGTTGCTGCCATGAATCCAAGAGGCACCAGGTGCATCTGACTTCGGCTCACGGCTGAACTCAATGAGAAAAATCAGTGCATGGGAATGCTTAAGAGAGCTTTTTACAAAGTCAGTGGTATCAACAGCGCATACACCTGCAAGCGTTGCATCTAAAAAATAGGCACTCGCTTTAAGATTTTTGCTACGAATACTTAAATCTTCTGGCAAGGGCGCGCGGGCATTGGCCCTCTCGCCATCCAAGTACTGCTCAAAAAGAGTTTGATATGTTCCCAAGGCATCGTTTAGCGAATTCGGACCAGCCAAATATTGATCCTTGGGTGACGCAGCCTTGGGCTCTGGGGCGCCAACATCTCGAGCTATCAATTCTGTGGGTAAATCACCCATGTCGAAGTGTCGGTGTCGATTTGAGAATAAGCGGGTCATGGCTTACATCTTAGCCAACTTAAAGCAGGCGCAATGACGGATGACGAATAGGCAATTGCACAGCCTACCGAGATAAATCGCGCAATTTTCGGCTGATAGTCACTAATACCCATTGCGCAGTAACCTATCAATATAATAACAATTGATACGGCGTGCGTCTGAGGCGACTGCGCCATCCCAGCTTTGCCCTCAGTTGGGACAATGGATGATTCCGGAGCCGCAAAGAAGAAAGGACTTAGCCCCTTGCGAAGCTAAGTCCTTGATTCATATGGTCGGCGTGGCGGGATTCGAACTCGCGACCCCTTGCACCCCATGCAAGTGCGCTACCAGGCTGCGCTACACGCCGACAAGATTTAAATTATAGCCTGCCTTGAACGCTTAAAGCGCCAAAAGCTCTCGGATTTCAAACAATTCTCTGCGCAGACTGACCCATTCCGAATCAGACATTTCACCGCCATGAAAGCTGATTTGCGGCGAAGGGTATCCGCCCATTGGGCGCTTCTCGTTTGACTCAGAATGATGCTCTTCATTAAGAGGCATTTCCAGATCGTCAGCAGTGTGTTGCCCGTTTTTTCGACCCTCCCGTTGCGATTGCAGGAGTTCTTGGAGTTGATTACGGGCACCACTGATGGTGAAGCCTTGCGAATACAAGAGGTCCGAGATACGCCGAATCATCAGCACTTCGTGATGCTGGTAGTACCTGCGGTTGCCCCGTCGCTTGACGGGCCGAAGCTGCGTGAATTCCTGCTCCCAGTACCGAAGCACATGCGGCTTGACATCGCACAGCTCGCCAACTTCACCGATCGTGAAGTAGCGTTTGGTTGGTATGGGCGGGAGTAACTTCTCCATTGGAATCAGTAACTTGCGTGGAAAACCTTCGAGCTTACTCCAACAGAGCTAGCTTCGTCCAGTAAGATTTTCAATGTAAAACAATTGAACACAATAATGGACAACTGCGTATCCAAACAGACTCAGGGTCCAAAATCCTCAGAAGGATTTCCCTGGATTTGTGCTTTGAGTTTGAGGCTGGCATGGAAGGTTGCGACACTGCGAGCCTCAATGGGAATCAGCTCACCAGTACGTGGATTGCGACCCGGTCGAGGTGCTTTTGTACGAATCTGGAAATTTCCAAAGCCTGAAATTTTGACGTCAGTTCCCTGCACCAGGCTTTGTGATATCAAATCAAAAAACGCATCAACCATGTCTTTCGACTCGCGTTTGTTCAAGCCGATTTTCTCAAAGAGTAAATCAGACAGATGCGCCTTGGTCAGCGCAGGTGTTTCCATACTGTCAACAGAAAAGTCCATGCTGTTCTTTCAAAGACTCAAGGCAATTTAAGCACGCAATCGCGCAGCCAACTGATCAGACAGGTGCGTAATTTGCGCTGTCATGACTGCGTCAATTTGGGCTTCGGTCAGTGTCGCTTCATCGCTGTTCAAGGTCAAGCGCACAGCCATACTTTTTTCGCCTTCATTCAAACCAGCTGCAGAAGACTTTCCTGGCTGGGGTCGATAGATATCGAACAAAACTGCCTCGCGCAGCAGACCTTGGCTGGGTGCCGACCAGACTGCCGCCATGAGCTCTGCATGGCTTACTTTTTCGGCCACGATGATGGCTAAATCACGTTCGACCGCCTGATGGCGTGATACGGCCTGCGCCATGGGCACATGACTTTGCAGGACAGCGTCAAGATCGAGTTCAAAAACAACCGGCGCACTCGCCAAATCCCAGTCTTGTCTCCAGCGAGGGTGTAACTCGCCAACAAAGCCAACGACTTGGCCATTGATCACAACCTGGGCACTGCGACCAGGATGCAATGCGGGATGTTCTGCGGCTTCGAATAGGGCTTGGACGGGGGCGAGCATTGCTTGCACATCGGCTTTGACATCAAAGAAATCGACATTGCGCGACTTGCCGCTCCAGCCAACAGGCTCTAGTGGACCCCAGGCCATGGCCGCCACGCGCATGGGCTGATGAAAGCCTTTGACTGTGGTGTCCGTGTCTTGCACAGATTCGTCGCGCAGGAATACACGCCCTAGCTCGAACACGCGCACGCGATCGGCCTTGCGGTCGGTGTTGAACTTGACGACTTGCAGCAGGGAGCCAATCAAGCTCGAGCGCATGACACTCATCTGGCTGGCAATCGGATTGAGCAGTCGAATGGGATGGGCGTTACCCGCCAATTGATGCTCCCAGCTTTCTTCGACAAAGCTGAAGTTGATGGTTTCTTGGTAACCCAGGCCGGCTAAGCTGCGGCGCACGGCAAAAGGACTGCGGAGTTGTTCAGCGCGAATCTTGGCGGTGATGGGCGCCAATGGCGCCGTGGTGGGCAGGTTGTTGTAACCCACCATGCGGGCGATTTCTTCGATCAGATCTTCTTCGATTTGCAAATCGAAGCGCCAGCTGGACGGGTTCACCGTCACGGTGCCTTCAGCTTCTGTGACGGCAAAGCCCAGCCCACGCAGCGCGTCAGCGCATTGCTTTTGAGTGAGTGGCATGCCAATGACTTTGACCGCTCGGGCCACGCGCAGCGTGACAGGTGGGTGCACCGGCACGTTGACGGTTTGATCGTCCATCGGGCCAATTTGCGTTTGCGGTGTGCCACAAATGTCGATCACCAACTGGGTAATACGTTCGATGTGTTCGACCGTTTGTTGCGGGTCCACACCCCGTTCAAAGCGATGACCTGCATCTGTCGAAAAGTTGTACCGGCGTGAACGACCGGCAATGGCTGCGGGCCACCAGAATGCGGCTTCGATGTAGATGTTTTGTGTATCGTCCGAAACGGCTGTGGCGTTGCCGCCCATGATGCCTGCGAGGGACTCAACCTGGTTGTCGTCGGCAATGACGCCCACTTTGCCGTCGACGGTGACGGTGTTGCCGTTGAGCAGCTCGAGTTGTTCGCCCTCACGGCCCCAGCGCACTTGAAGGCCACCGTGAATTTTGTCGAAGTCAAAAATATGCGAGGGGCGACCGAACTCGAACATCACATAGTTAGAGATATCGACCAAAGCACTGACACTGCGCTGGCCACAGCGGGCCAAGCGGTCCACCATCCAGGAAGGGGTGCTGGCTTTGGGGTTCACACCCTTGAGCACACGACCACTGAAGCGACCGCACAAATCAGGGGCCTCAATTTTGGCGGGCAGGATATCGGCCACAGTCGATGGAACTGCGGGGAATGCGACCTCTTTCAGCGGCGCACCAGTCAAAGCCGAAACCTCACGGGCGATACCGTACACACTCAGGCAATGCGCCAGGTTGGGCGTGAGCTTGAGCGTGAACAGCGTGTCGTCAAGGTTCAAGTACTGGCGAATGTTCTGGCCCAAAGGCGCGTCAACGGGCAACTCCAAAAGACCGCCATGGTCATCGGCAATTTGCAATTCTTTGGCTGAGCACAACATGCCTTGGCTTTCCACGCCGCGCAATTTGCCCACCTTGATGAGAAAAGGCTTACCGTCTTCGCCGGGTGGCAATTGAGCACCCACCAAGGCGCAAGGAATGCGGATACCCACGCGGGCATTGGGCGCACCACAAACAATGTTGAGCAAGCTGCCCTGCCCCACGTCAACCTGGCACACGCGCAGGCGATCGGCATTGGGGTGTTGAACGGCTTCTTTGATCTCGCCCACGACGATGTGGGTAAACGGGGGCGCCACAGGCTCGAGTTCTTCTACCTCCAAACCGGCCATGGTCAAAGTGTCAGCCAGTTGCTGTGTGGTCAGTGGCGGGTTGCAAAATTCGCGCAACCAGGATTCAGGAAATTGCATGGTCTCTACTCGGTAATTGGCTCAAGAATTTGACGGGCGGGTTGCATTATTGGAATTGACTCAGGAAGCGAATATCGCCGTCAAAGAACAAACGCAAATCGTTCACGCCATAGCGCAGCATGGTCAGACGGTCTGGCCCCATACCAAAGGCAAAGCCAATGAAGCGCTCGGGGTCCAGTCCCATGTTGCGCACCACGTTCGGATGGACCTGACCGGAGCCGGCCACTTCGAGCCAGCGGCCTGCCAAGGGGCCTGTTTGGAATTGGATGTCAATTTCGGCGCTGGGCTCTGTGAACGGGAAAAAGCTGGGCCGAAAGCGCAGAACCAGATCGTCGCTTTCAAAGAAAGTGCGGCAAAAATCAGTGAACACGACTTTCAAGTCTTTGAAGCTCATGTTCTCACCTATCCACAGGCCTTCACACTGATGGAACATGGGAGAGTGGGTGGCATCGCTGTCCACGCGGTAAGTTCGGCCTGGGGCAATGACGCGGATCTCGGGCATGCCCTGCCCGGCATCGAGTTGGTTGCGGTAACGCTTGACGTGCTGCACCGCATGACGGATTTGCATTGGGCTGGTGTGAGTACGAAGCAAGTAGCCGCCTTCGACATAAAAGGTGTCGTGCATGGAGCGAGCTGGATGGTCTTCTGGTGTGTTGAGCGCCGTGAAGTTGAACCAATCGGTTTCAATCTCGGGGCCTTGCGCTACTTCAAAGCCCATGGAGCCAAAAATCTGCTCTATGCGCTCTAGTGTCAAGGACACGGGATGTAAGCCGCCTTGTCCACGAACGCGGCCTGGAAGGGTCACATCCAGAGCTTCGGCTTTGAGCTGATTTTGCAGCTCGGCATCTTGCAAAGCTTGCCGGCGCTCGTTCAAGGCGCCTTCAATGGCTTGTTTGGCCACGTTAATGGCGGCGCCAAGTCTTTTTTTCTCGTCTACGCTCAAAGCTGCCATGCCCTTCATCATCTCGGTAATGCGCCCGGATTTCCCCGTATAAAGGGCTTTGGCATTCTCGAGGTCTGCAGGGGTTTGGGCCTGCGCAAAGCTTTGGCGGGCGCTGACAACCAGGGTGTCCAACTCGTTCATAAGGGTGCTTTTCAAAGAGCTGATAAAGCTCAAAAAGGGGGTGCGAAATAAAAAAAGGATTGAAGCCTTCGCAAGCCTCAACCCCTTTTATTTACTGCGCGAAACAAGGACTCAAAGAGCCCCTGTCGCTCGTTCACTCAAGCGGCGGCCAGTGTGGCTTTGAATTGGTTCACGATGCCAGCAAAAGCAGCCTTATCGTGCACGGCGATGTCAGCCAACACTTTACGGTCGATCTCGATGGCAGCCTTTTTAAGGCCGTTGGCAAACTGGCTGTAGGTCATACCGCATTCACGCGCAGCGGCGTTAATACGGGCAATCCACAACTGACGGAAGACGCGCTTTTTGGCGCGACGGTCACGGTATGCGTATTGACCCGCCTTCATCACCGCTTGTTTAGCGATGCGGAAGACATTACCGCGGCGACCGCGGAAACCTTTGGCCAGGGCCAAGACTTTTTTGTGACGGGCGCGTGCCGTTACACCACGTTTAACGCGAGGCATGTGTGTTCTCCTTGATCGTCAGTGAATTACAGGCCAGCAGATGGCAGCATTTGTGCCATGTGACCCATGTTGGTCTCATGCACGCTTGTTGAGCCACGCAGATGACGCTTGTTCTTGGTAGTCTTCTTGGTCAGAATGTGACGTTTGAAGGCTTGTCCGCGTTTAACGGTACCACCTGGACGAACGCGAAAACGCTTTTTAGCGCTACTCTTGGTCTTCATTTTGGGCATATTCATGCTCCTTTACTTGTGCTCGTGAGGCGTCTGCAAACTCCTTGCAGCCTTGTTGGCCCCGAGCCACTTTTTTCAACAATTCACCGAAGCAAACTGTTGTTTTGGAAAGACCTTTCGGCCTTTCACAAACCTTGATCGTTCAAGACTCCGTCGCCAGTGTTGGCGCAGATTCTGAGGCTGACTTGCCTGCAGGCTTTTTACGTCCCGGCGCGATCATCATGATCATCTGGCGACCTTCCAACTTAGGAAACTGCTCCACAACGATCAAATCAACTAACTCATCGCGAATACGCTGGAGCAAGGCCATGCCGATTTCCTGGTGCGTGATTTCACGGCCACGGAATCTCAAAGTGATCTTGCATTTGTCACCATCGGCCAAAAACCGCTTGATGTTGCGCATCTTGATGTTGTAGTCACCATCATCGGTACCGGGGCGGAATTTAACTTCCTTGATCTCAATGACCGTCTGCTTGGCTTTGGCTTCAGCAGCACGTTTTTGTTCTTGGTATTTGAACTTGCCGTAATCCATAAGGCGGCAAACCGGTGGGTTCGCTGTGGCAGCAATTTCAACCAAGTCCACGTCCAGCTCACCAGCCATACGAAGCGCTTCAGACAGTGACACGATGCCCATAGGCTCATTGTCGGGTCCCGAGAGGCGAACCTCTGGAAAGCTGATTTCACGGTTCAGGCGATGTTTGCGTTCTTCGCGCTGGCGACGATCACGAAATTCGGTAGCGATGGCTCAAATCCTTTACTAATTAGAGACTGTTAGAAACAGTCAAACCGCCCTGCTCTCGCGAGCTAAAGCTGAAAAAACAAACCACAGAGGGAAAGGCCTTCAAACTTTAGAAGCAATGTCGGAGGTGATGCGTTCAATGAACGCTTCTATCGACATCACACCGAGGTCAATATTTCCTCGGGCGCGCACTGCGACGGTACCTGCCGCTTTTTCCTTGTCGCCGGCGACAAGGATGTAAGGCGGCTTTTGCAATGAATGCTCGCGTATTTTATACGTAATTTTCTCGTTGCGAAGGTCCAAATTGACCCTAAGGCCTTGATTTGTCACTGATTTTTGCAGTTTTGCAGCGATTTCACGACAGTAATCGGACTGCGCATCGGTGATATTGAGCACGTCAACCTGCACTGGGGCCAACCAAACCGGCAAGGCACCCGCGTGCTGTTCGATCAAAATGCCGATGAATCGTTCCAAACTGCCCACGATCGCGCGGTGCAACATCACGGGTCGATGACGCGCTCCGTCTTCACCCACATACTCTGCGTCCAAACGTTCTGGCATGGAAAAATCAACCTGAATCGTGCCACACTGCCACTGTCGGCCAATTGCATCCTTGAGCGTGTACTCGATCTTGGGGCCATAAAAAGCACCATCGCCAGGCGAAATGATGTAGTCACAGCCAGAAGCCTTCAGGCTTTCAATCAAAGCCTGCTCAGCACGGTCCCAGCTTTCGTCAGAGCCAATCCTCTGCGCAGGTCGTGTGGCCACTTTATAGATGATGTCGGTAAAACCAAAATCCGTGTAGACCTTTTGCAGCAGTTCGGTGTAGTTCACGCACTCGGCCAAGATCTGAGCTTCGGTGCAGAAGATGTGTCCATCGTCTTGCGTAAAGCCGCGTACACGCATGATGCCGTGCAGACCACCCGTAGGCTCGTTGCGGTGACATTGACCAAACTCTCCATAGCGCAATGGCAGGTCACGGTAGCTCTTGATACCCTGGTTGAAGATGAGGATGTGGCCCGGGCAGTTCATGGGCTTCAAAGCGTAATCACGCTTTTCCGACTCGGTAGTGAACATGTTGTCCCGGTACTTGTCCCAGTGGCCTGTTTTTTCCCACAGACCTTTGTCCAGAATTTGCGGGCCTTTGACCTCCAAATAACCGTTATCGCGGTAAACACGGCGCATGTACTGCTCGACCTCTTGCCAAACGGTCCAGCCTTTGGGGTGCCAAAACACCGTGCCTGGTGAGTGCTCATCGATGTGGAACAAATCCAACTCACGCCCAAGCTTTCGGTGGTCGCGCTTTTCAGCTTCTTCCAAGCGGGTCAGGTACTGCTGCAATTCGTCTTTACTGGCCCAGGCGGTGCCATAAATCCGCTGAAGCATTTCGTTTTTGCTGTCACCGCGCCAATACGCACCAGCGACTTTCATCAGCTTGAAATGCTTGAGCTTGCCGGTGCTGGGCACGTGCGGTCCGCGGCACAAATCTTCAAAAGCGCCTTCACGGTAGAGGCTGACGTCTTGATCGGCCGGAATACTGGCGATGATTTCCGCCTTGTAGTGCTCGCCCAGCCCTTTGAAATACGCCACGGCTTCGTCACGGGGCAACACACGGCGAACAATCGGCTCGTCTTTGTTAGCCAACTCGCTCATTCGTTTTTCGATGGCCGTCAAATCTTCAGGGGTGAAAGGACGACTGTATGAAAAGTCGTAGTAAAAGCCGTTTTCAATCACGGGGCCGATGGTGACCTGCGCTTGCGGAAACAGATCTTTTACCGCATAGGCCAACAAGTGGGCCGTAGAGTGGCGGATCACCTCCAAACCGGCTTCGTCCTTGGCGGTAATAATGGCAAGCTGCGCATTGGCCGTCATCTGATGGCTTGTATCGACCACTTGGCCATTGACTCTACCGGCCAATGCCGCCTTGGCCAAGCCAGCGCCAATGGAAGCGGCCACTTCGGCTACTGTGACGGGGCCGGGAAACTCACGCAATGAACCGTCGGGAAGTGTGATCTGAACCATGTGATTGCAATTTAAAGCGCACGGCAAGGGCCGTGCTTAGGATGTCTATGGGCCATTTTAACGTGTAGCCGACTTCAATTCACTCAGACCGATGAGCACACTCACTTAGAATAAAAATTCAAATGAATTCCAAAACTCTTCCAAACTTGAACTCCCATTTAAAAAGCATGGGTTTGATCGCAACCCTGTGGATTGCAAGCAGCGCTTGGGCAGGGCCAGTCATGGCCATTCGGGTCGGGCCCATTAATGCATCTCAAGCTGATATCAGCATGGTGTTAACGGCTGAAGCCGTCAAAAAATGTGCTGGAACCTATCGTGGGGTGATGCAATTTTACGAAGCTACGCCCGGCGTCAACGTCTCGGGTCCATTGAAAAGCAATGCGGGTGCCTGCGAACTGACGGCATCAGTGCCTTGGGCCGCTCTGTCTGAGAAGGTCATTCAACTCGCACGCGGTGACATGCTGCAAGTGAGATTCAAAGGCGATTTGGTGGATGGCAAAACCGTCACTAAAGTCAATTGGATGCTGCCTGCCCCAAAAGCGGCGGTCTTGTTGACAGAGCCAATGAAGAACACCGTCCAGCGTTTTGCCAAGGCCACAGATCTTCAGCTTGGCACACTGGGTTTGAAATCATCCACCGTGAATGCGGACATCACGGTTCAATCCCCATTGGGGTTTGACTTGCGCGTCATGCATGCCACCTGCGAACTTGAAATTCATGGCAAGGTGGTCGCCACGGGCATCAAGGAGAACTTTGTTTTGAGTGCCAAACACGCGACCGTGCTGCGCATTCCGATCACGCTCAATCACAAGTCGCTGCTATCTGCCACAGGCAATGTGCTGACGCAATTGGGCAAAGTGGATGGCAAGTTAGTCGGCTGGGTCCGCGTCAAACTCCCTGGAGGCGATGTGGATTTTCCACTTGAGTTTCCGATCAAATTGACCTTGTTGTAAGCGTAAAAAAGCCATCTGATCACTGAGCATCAGATGGCTTAAAGGTACAAGCGCTTTTTCAAACGCTTTTGCAGATCAGTGGAACTGCTCTTCTTCAGTCGAACCGGTGAGGGCTTTGACAGAAGACGAGCCGCCTTGGATCACGGTGGTCACGTCGTCGAAGTAGCCTGCGCCCACTTCTTGTTGGTGTGACACGAAGGTGTAACCCTTGTCGCGTGCTGCAAATTCTGGCTCTTGCACCATGTTGACGTAGTGCTTCATGCCTTCGCCATTGGCGTAGGCGTGTGCAAACTGGAATGTGTTGTACCAGTTGATGTGGATTCCAGCCAAGGTGATGAACTGGTATTTGTAGCCCAAAGCCGAGAGGTCTTCTTGGAACGAAGCGATCTGTGTGTCGTTGAGGTTTTTCTTCCAGTTGAAAGAGGGTGAGCAGTTGTACGACAGCAACTTGCCTGGGCAAGCAGCGTGCACAGCTTGTGCGAATTCGCGTGCGAAGCCAATGTCTGGCACGCCTGTTTCGCACCACACCAAGTCAGCGTAAGGGGCGTATGCAACGCCGCGGCTGATAGCTTGTTCCAAACCGTTTTTGACGCGGTAGAAGCCTTCAGGTGTGCGTTCGCCAGTCAAGAACGGCTTGTCGTTGGCGTCATGGTCTGAGGTGATCAGGTTAGCCGCTTCAGCATCGGTACGGGCCAACACGATGGTGGATGTACCCATGACGTCAGCAGCGAAACGTGCAGAGATCAACTTCTCGCAAGCTTCTTGTGTTGGGACCAACACTTTGCCGCCCATGTGACCGCATTTTTTCACCGCAGCCAATTGGTCTTCGAAGTGAACGCCAGCAGCGCCAGAAGCGATCATGTTCTTCATCAATTCAAACGCGTTCAACACGCCGCCAAAACCGGCCTCAGCGTCAGCCACGATAGGCAAGAAGTAATCGATGAATTCTTTATCGCCGGGGTTCACGCCGCGTCCCCATTGGATTTCATCAGCGCGTTTGAAGGTGTTGTTGATGCGGCGCACCATTGTGGGCACAGAGTCATACGCGTAGAGCGATTGGTCTGGGTACATGGTTTCAGATGAGTTGCCATCGGCAGCGACTTGCCAACCGGACAAATACACGGCTTCTAAGCCGGCTTTGGCTTGTTGCATGGCTTGACCCGCGCTGATGGCGCCGAAGGAATTGACGTAACCCTTTTTGGCGCCGCCATTGATTTTGTCCCACAGCTTTTCTGCGCCGCGTTGGGCCAGTGTGTGCTCAATGGGCATGCTGCCTCGCAGACGCACGACGTCAGCAGCAGAGTAACCTCGCTTCACGCCTTTCCAACGGGGGTTTGTGGCCCAGTCTTTTTCTAATGCAGCAATTTGTTGCTCGCGGCTGAGTTGTTCGGTGAAGTTTTGTGGCATGGTGAGCTCCAGAGAGTTAAAGAAATTAGGTTGACTTGCGACCGCACTGTGCGAGTCGGTGATTTATCTTAACTCTTATATAAGACATTGAAAAATCTTATATCTTATACAAGACTTTTTTTTAATTGTTTAAAATCAATAACTTACAAATACAATTTCTCAATATGAAATTCATTTTCTCATATTGAGAAAAATTGTCGCGGCGCAACATTTTTGAATATCACATTGCAAAAATGGAATTCCACCCTACGGAACAAAAATCATGGGGACAGATCTTTCCTTCTTCTCGGGAAGGTAAATTGTGAAGATCTTGACGCTATCAACGTGGCATAAATAGCAACAACAATGGAATTTACATGTGAAAAATAATTTCTTCACTTGGAAACCTTGGTTTTCTCCATTAGCATGAAGGAAGCCGGGCCAAATCATTGTTTCCGGCTTCGAACCAACTTCCGTACAAAGGAATCTCAACATGGCAACTGCAAAGAAAACTCCGGCAAAAAAAGCTGCCCCCGCTAAAAAAGCAGCACCGGCAAAAAAAGTAGCGACTGCGAAAGCGGCTCCAGCTAAAAAAGTAGCGGCTAAAGCGCCTGCTAAAAAACGCACGCCCAACGCTGCGTTCATGAAAGCTTTGACACCTAGCGCCGCTTTGGCTGCTGTGGTGGGTGCAGCACCTCTGCCACGCACAGAAGTCGTGAGCAAGTTGTGGGTGTACATCAAAAAGCATGGTCTGCAAGACAGCGTCAACAAACGCAACATCAATGCAGACGACAAACTCAAAGCGATTTTCGGCAAAGCCCAAGTCACCATGTTTGAATTGGCAGGCTTGATCGGCAAGCACCTGAAATAATCGTCATCGATTGCCTCTCAAAAAAGGGCTGAACACTTTGATGTGTTCAGCCCTTTTTAGTTCCAAGCCTTCATCCCAGCCCTTGGAGTCAAGTTATTTTCTCCCGAAGCTCATTTTTTTAGCGCTGCATCTGTCATTGCGCTGAGGGTGCCACGCGTGGTGATGACTTCAGGGTTGAGGGTCACTTCAATCAAAGTACCTTGCTCGCGGGCCAGGGCAGCGAGCAAAGCGGCTTCAAATTCTGCAGTGCGTGAAATGCGTGTTCCCACATAACCATAGGCTTGCGCCAAAGCAGCAAAATCAGGGTTCATCAAACTCGATCCCGATATGTGCTTGGGGTATTCGCGTTCCTGATGCATCCGAATGGTGCCGTACATCCCGTTGTTCAGCAAAACGATGATGCTTTTGGCACCGTGTTGCACCGCAGTAGCCAACTCCTGGCCGTTCATCAAAAAGTCACCGTCGCCAGCAATGGTAAAAACCACCCTGCCCGTCAAAATGGCCGCAGCAATACCTGCTGGCACGCCGTAGCCCATGGCACCCACTGTAGGTGCCAGCTGTGTTTTATGCCCTTTCACGAGCCCATGGTGCTTGAAATAGCGGTGCACCCAACTTGCAAAGTTTCCGGCCCCGTTGGTCAGTACCGCATCGCTGGGAAGGTGTTTTTGCAGCGTTGCAATGACCGCGGGCATATCAACCAATCCTGCCTCGTTGTCCGCGGGCAGACCTGCCAAGGGCTGAGGCAAGACATTGGCTTCGTATTCCGCATGAATTTCATGTGTCCAGGACTCCCATGGCAATGATGTGGGAGCGGTCAGCACCTCCAAACTGCGTGCAGCCGCATTCATGGTCGCGCACAAGGCCAGATCGGCTTGGTAGACACGGTTCAACTCTTCAGCGCTGGCATGAATGTGCACCAGCTTCTGAACCGGCTTGGGTGGGACCAACAAGGTATATCCGCCCGTCGTCATTTCCCCCAAACGAGGGCCAATCGCAATGATCAAATCGCTGTTTTTGATACGCGCCGCCAGCTTGGGATTGATACCGATACCGACGTCTCCCGCGTACTGAGGGTGGAAATTATCAAAAGTGTCCTGAAAACGAAATGCATTGCCAACGGGCAGCTTCCAGTTTTCCGCAAATCGCTGCAAAGCTTGCGCAGATTGAGGCGTCCAACCACCGCCACCGGCAATCACGAAGGGCCGCTCTGCTTGCAGCAGCATTTCACGCAGACGGCGCAAGGCCCCCGGGTCGCTCCAAGCTTCAACAGCCTCGACGCGAGCCAGGGGCTGGACTTGAACCATATGCGTCAGCATGTCCTCAGGCAGGACCAGCACCACAGGACCCGGGCGCCCGTTCATGGCAGTGGCAAAGGCTCGGGCAACGTACTCTGGAATCCGCTTTGCATCGTCAATGCGTTCAACCCGCTTGGCCATGCCTTTGGTGCTGGGTCCAAAAAATGCGCAAAAGTCGACTTCTTGAAAAGCCTCGCGATCGCGGGTGTCACTGGCCACATCGCCGACAAACAAGACCATCGGGGTTGAATCCTGAAATGCCGTATGGATTCCAATGGACGCATTGGTGGCCCCCGGGCCTCGGGTGACAAAGCACACGCCAGGTCGGCCAGTCAAGCGCCCCTGCGCGTCGGCCATATAAGCGGCACCGCCTTCTTGTCGACAGGTGACAAACTGAATACGCTCAGCGTGCGCATGAAACCCATCGAGCACCGCCAGATAACTTTCGCCAGGTACACCAAAGGCATGCGTAACGCCTTGTGCGATCAGACAGTCGACCAGCAAGTGGCCAGCCATGACGGGTTGTATTTCGGTAGTATTCATGCTTTTCTCTCAGTAAGTTGCCTATGAGATTAGCAGAATCTGCCCCTTGTCGAAAACCCGTACCTCAACCTGCGGGAACACAGGTGACAGACTAGAAGAAAGAAGTTACAGACACTGAAACCAACACACAAGGAGAAACGCATGAAAATACGCGAAATTGCTTCGGGACTGCAATTCCCAGAGGGCCCGATTGCCATGGACGATGGCTCGGTATTGTTGGTTGAAATTGCCCGCGGCACCCTGACACGTGTCACGCCAGATGGCAAAGTCTCTGTAGTGGCTGATTTGGGGGGTGGGCCCAACGGTGCAGCCATTGGACCTGATGGTGCGGTCTATATTTGCAACAACGGTGGATTCAACTACACCACAGAGTCAGATGGGTGCTTCAGGCCCATCGGTCAAGCCAACGATTACAGTGGCGGGCGCATCGAGAGGGTTAACCTGAACACGGGCAAGTTCGATCGGCTTTATGACACCGTAGAAGGCTTGGGTCTTCGGGGACCCAATGACATTGTGTTTGATACCCATGGTGGTTTTTATTTTTCGGATTTAGGTAAAGCACGGCACAGCGATATGGACCGGGGTGGGATTTATTACGGCACCTCCCATGGTGCGTCTGCGAGCGTGATTGCCAGGCCAGTGATGACACCCAATGGCATTGCCCTTTCACCAGATGGCCAGACCCTTTATTACGCAGAAACCGAAGGCGCCAGAGTCTGGGCTTTTGATGTAACAGGCGCGGGTCAGGTCCGCAAAGAGGGTTGGCCATCTCCCCAAGGCGCACGCATGATCGCTGCATCACCTGGCGGGCTTTATCAGCGCTTTGATTCCATGGCTGTAGATGCATTGGGCAATGTGTGCGTGGCGACTTTGATGCACGGCGGTATCACCATCATTTCACCCGACGGCAAACTACAGTCACACGTCAGCTTGCCAGACCGATTTACCACCAACTTGTGTTTTGGCGGGCCAGACAACCGAACGGTCTTTGTGACCTTGTCGGGCAGCGGCAAACTGATCGCCATTGACGAATGGCCGGTACCAGGCCTGACACTCAATTACCCGGCCTGAACCTGCACCGTCTTACGCCCCACGCCCAAGGCGACTCCCACGCTGAGCATCAACACCGCTGAGGCGCAAGCCAAAGTGGCGCTGTACCAGCCACGGTCCATGAAAGCACCAAAGACAAGAGGCGAGACCGCAAACCCAACGTCAAAACCCGAGTACACCAAGCCGTACATGCGGCCTGTGGCGCCTTGGGGCGTGGCTTTTTTAATCATCAAGTCACGACTGGGCCCGCCAATGCCGACGGCGAAACCTGTAAAGGCCAACACCGCCATCGTACCGAATGCACCTAGCCAACCACTGGCGCACAAGGCAAGCAACACGGCACCGCCACACATGCTACTGGCCACAATGCGGTCGCTTCGAAAAGGCCAACGGGAAGCTACAAAACCCCCAGCAAGCACCCCGAAGGCACTGCAAAGCATATAAACGGTGAGGGTCAGCGTAGCGGCCTCAAAACTGACTTGATGCAAGGCTTGAAGAATAGGCAAAGAAAAATTTTGAACCACAGCCAATGTGACAGTTGACAATAAAAAGAAGCAAAAACACCACCACACCACAGGCAGCCGCATGAACGCCATGTCGTGGCCTCGGGGTAGATTGACTTGCTTTTTAACAGTACAGGTGAGCAGTTTCTCGCGGTTAAACAACATCAAAGCCAAAATGAGTAAATACAAAAACGCTGCAGCTGTGTAGGCAGCTCTCCAATCGAACATCGTCGTCATAACCCCCATAAATATGGGTGCCGCAGCCCAGCCTAGATTGCCCGTCAAACCGTGCACGCTAAAAGCATATCCAATGCGCGCGCTTGAGATGCGTTGATTCAAAATAGTGAAGTCCAAGGGGTGAAAAGCACAGTTACCCAAACCGGCCAGCACGGCCACCAGCATCATGGCTGGGTAACTGTTGGCCACTGATGCGAGCAAGCACGCTAGAGCAAATAGACCCAATGCGGTAAACAAGATAGGCCTGGCACCCAAACGGTCCACAACAAAACCCGAGCAGGCCTGACCGGCACCCGAGACCACAAAAAAAAGTGAACTCATCATGCCAAGCTCAGAATACGTCCAACCGAACTCCCTCATGAAAACAGGGAACATCAGAGGCAACAGCAAATGCGCGAAATGGGAACTTGCGTGCGATAACCCCACCAAGGCCATGATGATGGCATCTTCACGCAATGGCGCGCTCGCCGGTGTTGTCGACGCAGCGGAAAGAGTGGTCATGAAATCGAAGTCTCAAAAGATACGGGCGCATAGGAGCGCCCGTGCAAAACTTCATCATAACGACCAGAACGTCGCTTTGCAGTCACTTAACTAACTCGTGGCTATGGCCCCCACGGGACGGTCAAACTTGAACACGCCAGGCTCGCGAACCGGGTCCACATCCACGGGGATGGTGGCTTTGGGCGGGAAACGCCCTTCGAGCAAGAGCTTGGACAGCGGGTTTTCAATCCGTTGCTGAATCGCTCGCTTCAGCGGCCGCGCACCAAAAATCGGGTCAAAACCGACTTTAGCAAGCTCAGCATAAGCCGCCTCAGAGACCTCAAGATGCAGATCCAACTTAGCCAGCCGAGCAGACAATGCTTGAACCTGGATCTTGGCAATAGACTCGATATGTTTGGCATCAAGCGAATGAAAGACCACGGTTTCGTCAATGCGGTTCAAGAACTCGGGTCGGAAGTAATTTTTCAGCTCTCCCCACACCGCGTCTTTGACATCTTCATAAGGGTCACCGACCATGGTTTGAATCATTTGCGATCCAATATTGGAGGTCATCACAATGACCGTGTTTTTGAAATCCACGGTACGGCCCTGCCCATCCGTCAAGCGACCATCGTCAAGCACCTGCAAAAGCACGTTAAAGACATCCGGGTGGGCTTTTTCAACCTCGTCAAGTAACAGGACCGAATAGGGCTTGCGCCGCACGGCCTCCGTCAGGTAGCCGCCCTCCTCGTAACCCACATAGCCAGGTGGGGCGCCAATCAAGCGCGCAACCGAGTGCTTTTCCATGAATTCGCTCATATCGATGCGAATCAAATGGTCCTCGCTGTCAAACAAGAATCCCGCCAGCGCTTTGCACAGCTCAGTTTTACCCACGCCGGTAGGGCCAAGGAACAAGAACGATCCGGTTGGACGGTTCGGATCAGACAGGCCGGAGCGTGAACGGCGAATGGCATTGGCCACAGCGCTGATGGCCTCATCTTGACCGACCACACGATCGTGCAATTTGCCTTCCATTTTGAGCAATTTTTCGCGCTCACCCTGCATCATTTTGGAAACCGGTATGCCAGTGGCACGGCTCACCACCTCGGCAATTTCTTCAGCCCCCACCTGGGTGCGCAGTAAACGGGGCCCAGTGCCCGCGCTTTTCCCTGTTTCTTTGGCCTGCGCTTCTTTAAGTTGCTTTTCCAATTCAGGCAATTGCCCGTACTGCAGTTCTGCAACTTTGTTGAAATCGCCTTTGCGGGTGTGCGCTTCAATCTGCTGTCTCAGTTGATCTATTTTTTCGCGCACGACCTGGCTCCCTTGGGCTTGGGCTTTTTCGGCACGCCAGATTTCTTCCAGGTCTGCGGCTTCTTTTCTCAGTTTGACAATCTCCTCCTCAATCAATTCCAGTCGCTTGCGTGAGGCTTCGTCTTTTTCTTTGCGGATGGCTTCGCGTTCGATTTGCAACTGAATCAAGCGACGGTCAAGCTTGTCAATGACCTCAGGCTTGGAGTCAATTTCGATCTTGATTTTGGCGGCTGCTTCGTCGATCAAATCAATGGCCTTGTCGGGCAAAAATCGATCCGTGATGTAACGGTGACTCAATTCAGCCGCAGCTACGATGGCGGGGTCGGTGATATCAACGCCATGGTGCACTTCGTACTTTTCTTGCAGGCCTCGCAATATGGCAATGGTTGCTTCGACACTGGGTTCACCCACCAGAATTTTTTGAAAACGGCGCTCCAAAGCAGCATCTTTTTCAATGTATTTCCGGTACTCATCCAGCGTGGTAGCGCCTACGCAATGCAGCTCGCCACGCGCCAAAGCAGGCTTGAGCATATTGCCAGCATCCATGGCGCCCTCCGCCTTTCCGGCTCCCACCATCGTATGCAATTCGTCAATAAAGACAATGGTCATCCCTTCATCTTTGGCCAACTCGCTGAGCACTGTTTTCAGGCGCTCCTCAAACTCACCACGAAACTTGGCACCCGCCAGTAATGCAGCCATGTCCAGCGACAGCACCCGCTTGCCACGCAAGGAGTCAGGCACTTCACCCGCGACAATGCGCTGGGCAAGACCCTCAACGATGGCGGTCTTGCCGACCCCTGGCTCGCCTATCAGGACCGGATTGTTTTTGGTACGACGCTGCAACACTTGTATAGCACGGCGTATTTCATCATCCCGGCCAATGACCGGGTCCAGCTTGCCCATACGGGCTCGCTCTGTCAAATCTATGCAATACTTTTTCAAGGCTTCTCTTTGACCTTCAGATTCGGCACTGTTCACGTTTTGCCCGCCACGAACAGCTTCAATGGCCGATTCAAGACTTTTTCGCGAAACGCCATTTTCTTTAAGTACACGTCCTATCTCTGATTTACTGTCGCTCAAAGCCAGCAAAAACAGCTCGCTGGCCACAAAAGCATCACCACGCTTAATGGCTTCCTTTTCTGTCGCTTGCAACAACTTGACAAGATCAGGGCCCACTTGAACTTGGTCTTGCCCGCTCACTTGCGGTAAACGCTTGACGGTTTGGTCTGCCGCTAACGTCAAGCCGGCCACGTTCACGCCCGCACGCTCGAGCAAAGCGCGGGGGCCATCGTCCTGCTTGAGCATGGCCAATAAAACATGGGATGGGTCAATGTACGCGTGGTCTTGCCCAAGCGCCAAGGTTTGCGCCTCGCTCAAGGCCTCCTGGAATTTAGTGGTTAACTTGTCAATTCGCATGGCTAAAACTCCTGTTTGAATGAAGCTTGTGCTATTTCTCTCATTTTCAAGTGGCGCAAGTCACTGACAACTGTCTAAAATCAAGGAATGAATATCCACCAAATGTCGGTGAACTATGCAGAACGGGACGATCGTTTGCTGTTGCGCGTGAACACGCAGGATGGTCAAGAGTTCCGCCTATGGCTTACACGCCGCATGACGGGCCGCTTGCTGCCCCACTTGCAAGCGTGTGTGGTTCAACTGGAAACCCGCAATCCGCAAGTGATGGTGTCGGACCCGACAGCCCAGCAAATGCTGACCGAACTCAAGCGTGAAACCTTTCTGGAAAAAGCCGACTTCAAAACCCCTTTTACCAGTGAAACACTATCACTGCCTTTGGGTACCGATCCCATACTGGTGACTGATGTGCAATTGAATGTGCATACCAGTGGGACCCTGAATGTCGTCTTTCAGGACAAGAGCGGTGAAGGCGCAACAGGTCGCTCATGCCAACTCGGTTTACAGTCCGCATTACTGCATGGATTAGTGCACTTACTCCAACAAGCATTGCAAAAAGCCAACTGGCGAATGGAAACACCACAACAACTTACTGTCAATAATGCCGTAGAACCAGACAAACCAGCGCGTCCTGTTTATGCGCACTGAACTGATGCGTTAATCCAAAGGATTTTTATGAAACACGCTTTTCTGCCTTTCTCCCTAGCATGGGGCTTGCTCTTACTGGCCTGGAGTGTTCCAGCTTTTGCCCAAAAAACATCTGCAGTACAAGACAAGTCCAAATGTTTGGTAGCCGAAATCAGGGGGATCGCCTTCAGTACACACCATCCGAGCGAACGGTATTTAGCTGTATCAGAATGGTTGAAAAAAAATGGGCCATCTTGTTCGCTTGAAAAGCTGCAGTACATCAACGGCAATCGTCCCAACTGGTTTGGCCATGCAGATTCCCCTGCGCTGGGGCAACTCATGGACCAGTTCATCGAAGTCGCCACAGGATCAGTACCCAAACAAGCGCCAGTCAATACAGAGGCCAACCGATCTTCGCTGGTGGCCAGCGCAGGAGGGGCTGACGCCCCCAAACCGATCGTCCAAAACCCCGGTTCCCAGCCTCCTGCAGTGGTTGCGCCTGTGGTCGCCATGCCGCCAGGCGGCAAACCACCAGGCCCACCTAATCCGGGCAAAGCACCCGCAGCACCAGCCAAACCCTGAGTCTTATTGCGAAAGCTGAATACCCCAGCGGGCAAGAGCGGCATCGTCGGAAATGCGCGCATCCACCCACTTGGCGCCTTGGGGTCCCAGCTCTTTTTTCCAAAAAGGGGCTTGCGTTTTAAGGTAGTCCATTAAAAACTCACAGGCTTTGAAGCTCTCACCACGGTGCGCAGAGGTTACCGCCACCATCACAATTTGATCGGTAGGCGCCAATTCACCTATACGGTGAATCACCTTAGCTTGGTAAATGTCAAAACGTTGGTGAGCTTCATCGATCATCGCTTCAATCGATTTTTCGGTCATCCCCGCATAATGCTCCAGCGCCATGGACTTGACTTCATCTTGAGCTTGGCCAGTCAAAGCCCGCGTATCACGCACCGTGCCCACAAAACTGCACACGGCACCGACTCGTGTGTCTGACATACGCAACAGTGCAATTTCGTGCGAAAGATCAAAGTCATCAGTCTGAATGGTCACGCGAGGCTGCATAGCGTTAGCCCCCTGTGACGGGCGGGAAAAAGCCCAGCTCGCACCCATCCCTCAGGAGCGCCGAATCTTGACACATCACTTGGTCAAGGGCCATTCGCACAGGTTTGTCTGCAGATAAACATTGGTAAGTCTGGCCTCTTGCCAACAACTCGGCACGCAATGCCCCGACCGTGGTGGCTGAGGTTTGCCAGTCCTCGTTGCCAAAGTTGAGGGACTCGCGAATGGAGGCGAAATAACGCAAATGCACGGTGATCATGGCTCGCTTTGTTTCAGACATTCAAGGAACACTCACGACAGCAAATCAGCGAATGAGATGTAAGTCACCAAATCCCCATTTTGAATGGTTTCGCCGGCAGGGTTGTCAATCAGACCATCGCCCCAAACGGTCGAAGTCAGAACACCCGAGCTTTGATTAGGAAACAGGTCAAGCCCGCCACGGGCATTGCGGCGAACACGCAAAAATTCGCGGCGACGATCTGCTTTAGGGACGTCAAAATGGGCAGGCAACATCACACGTGCAGGCTCATGATCGTGGGCACCTTGCATTTGCAAAATGAAGGGACGCACCAAAAGCAAAAAGGTCACCAAACTTGAGACAGGATTGCCAGGCAGGCCCATGAAATGCGCTTTGCCCATGTGCCCCTCACGGTGCACTTGACCATAAGCAAAGGGCTTGCCGGGCTTCATGCCGATCTGCCAGAGATCCAGTTGTCCTAGGGATTGCACCGCGGGTTTGATATGGTCCTCTTCACCCACCGAGACCCCGCCGCTGGTCAAGATCAGATCATGGTGATCGGCTGCACGCTTCAATGCTGCCACGGTGAGGTCACGGCTATCGGGCACGATGCCCAGATCACTCACCTCGCAACCCAAACGATGCAACAAAGCCCGCAAAAAGAAACGGTTGGAGTTGTAGATTGCACCAGGTTTCATGTCCGCGGGCGCGACATCGCCGGGCATGACCAATTCGTCCCCGGTAGAAAATAAAGCCACACGGGGTTTGCGGCTGACTTGAAGTTCGGACAAACCAATGCTGGCCGCGAGACCTAAACTGGTGGGCTTTAGCCGGGCGCCTCGCCTTAATACGATGTCGCCACGACTGACATCTTCACCACTGCGGCGAATCCATTGCCCAGGTTGCGGCACAACCTGAACAAGGACCTGAGGAATGGCCTGAGCATCGTCGTCTGAAACGACTTGGGTGTCCTCTTGCATAACGACCGCGTCTGCTCCGGGTGGAATCGATGCGCCCGTGAAAATGCGAGCCGCCTCACCAGGCTTGAGCGCCGTGCCTTGCTGACCCGCAGGAATGCGTTGCATGACACTTAAAACCACCCCCACTTTCATCACATCGGCGCACCGCACCGCATACCCATCCATCGAAGAATTGTCTTGGGGGGGAACTTGCAAGGCAGAAACCACGTCTTGAGCCAACACGCGTCCATCGGCCTCGAAGGTGGCCACCGTGTCTATGCCCTCCAGGCGCAAAGCATGCACGCGCAACTGTGACAAGGCATCGTCCAAGCCCATCAGACCGGGGCGGGTGGGCGCTGTTGCAAGGGGCTGGATCATGGCTTCAGTCGCAATGGGTGGCGATGTACTGTTTGATCAGCTCGGTGTCGGCTGGCATCACTTGCACCCGTTTGGGAAGAGCTTCAATACCGTTGAACTGAACCGGGCGGTCGGGCTCACGACCCAAAGCTTCAACCAAGGTAGACGCAAACTTGATGGGCAAAGCAGTTTCGAGCACCAGCATGGGTACACCTGTTTGCTGATGGTCACGCGCCACTTTCACACCATCGGCGGTGTGGGTGTCAATCATCACGCCATAGCGTGCAAATACGTCCCTGATCGTCGCCAAACGGTCGGCATGGGTGCTCTTTCCACTGACAAATCCGTAGCGCTGAGCAGCTTGAGCAAACAAGGGGTCGCTGCTCAGGTCAAACCGGCCTTGTTCATGGATGGCGGGGCCAAACAATTGCGCCACCCTCGAACCATCTCGGCCAAGCAAGTCAAAAACAAACCGCTCAAAATTGCTGGCTTTGGAAATGTCCATTGATGGACTGGATGTTTCATGCGTATCGGCTGTGCCACGAACGCGGTAAACCCCAGTACGAAAAAACTCATCAAGTACATCATTTTCGTTGGTGGCGACCACCAATTTCGCAATGGGTAAACCCATCATGCGGGCCACATGACCCGCGCAGACGTTGCCAAAGTTGCCGCTGGGCACGGAAAAGTTGACTTGCTCGGCATTGTTTTTTGTGGCCTGAAAGTAGCCAGCAAAGTAGTAAACCACCTGGGCGAGCAAACGTGCCCAATTGATCGAGTTGACCGTGCCAATTTTGTACTTGCGCTTGAACGCTAGATCGTTGGATACGGCTTTAACGATGTCTTGGCAGTCATCAAACACACCGTCTATAGCGATGTTATGGATATTTTCATCCAGTAAACTGAACATTTGAGCTTGTTGAAAAGGGCTCATCCGACCGTTAGGGCTGGTCATGAAAACGCGCACACCTTTTTTGCCACGCATGGCATATTCCGCAGCACTTCCGGTGTCGCCTGAAGTGGCTCCCAATATGTTCAGCTCCTCTGAGCGACGCGCCAATTCGTATTCGAACAAATTGCCGAGCAATTGCATGGCCATGTCTTTGAAAGCCAGCGTAGGGCCGTTGGACAAAGCCTCAAGGTACAACTCAGGTGTTGGCGCACCAGGCGCGTGCAAAGGCTTCAGAGGCACAATTTGTGGAGAACCAAATACCTGCTCCGTGTACGTCTTATCGCATAAGGCTTTCAGATCCGCCGCAGGGATATCGTCGATGTACAAAGACAATACAGCAAAGGCCAAACCGGCATAGCCTTGGTTGTTCCAAATGCCGCGCCATTGTGCCAATTTCTGCGAATCTACATGCGGGTAATGCTCCGGCAGGTACAGGCCACCATCCGGTGCCAGACCTTCAAGCAGGATTTGACAAAAACTTTTGCGATCAGTATGGCCGCGAGTCGACAGGTAACGCATCAGTTCAACTCTTCTTTGCGAATGCGTGTGATTGGCGCCAACACTGTAGGCAATGCTTGCATTTGCGATAGAACTTCGTTCATCGTGCCTTCGCGGATGTCATGGGTCAGGATGATCACATCCGTCTGGTTCTCGCCCGCTTGACTGACCTGATCAGCTTCACGTTGCAAGATGGCATCGATGCTGATCCCAGCACCGGCGAGCAAGCCGGTCAATTGAGCCAGAACGCCCGCCTCATCGGCGACGCGCAAGCGCAAGTAATAGCTGGTCACGATCTCACTCATGGGCATCACATTCAAATCGCTCATCGCATTGGGCTGAAAAGCCAGATGAGGCACACGATTCAGGGGGTCGGCTGTGTGCAAACGTGTGATGTCGACCAAGTCGGCAATCACTGCACTTGCGGTAGGCTCAGAGCCGGCACCTTTGCCATAATACAAAGTGGTCCCAACCGCGTCGCCTTGAACCATGACCGCGTTCATGGCGCCTTCCACGTTGGCAATCAAACGTTGGGTTGGCACCAAACTCGGATGCACGCGCAATTCAATGCCTTTGTCAGTTCGCTTGGTCACGCCCAACAACTTGATGCGGTAACCCAATTGCTCGGCGTACTTAATGTCGATAGCGCCCAACTGGGTGATGCCTTCGACATAGGCTTTATCGAACTGCACGGGAATGCCAAAAGCAATGGCACTCATCAAGGTGATCTTGTGGGCAGCGTCCACGCCTTCGATGTCGAAAGTCGGATCCGTTTCCGCATAACCCAGGCGTTGGGCTTCTTTGAGCACCACGCTGAAATCCAAACCTTTGTCACGCATTTCAGACAAGATGAAGTTGGTCGTGCCATTGATGATGCCAGCCACCCACTGGATGCTGTTGGCGGTCAAGCCCTCGCGCAAAGCTTTGATGATCGGGATACCCCCAGCGACAGCTGCCTCAAAGGCCACCATCACACCCTTGGCCTGTGCCGCGGCGAAAATTTCAGTGCCGTGAACAGCCAACAAGGCCTTGTTGGCCGTGACCACGTGTTTACCGGCTGCAATTGCCTCCAACACCAATGCCTTGGCAATACCGTAACCACCAATTAACTCGATGACGATGTCGATATCTGGGTTGGCGATGACCAATCGGGCGTCATTAACTACATTAACTTCAGAGCCCACCAGAGACTGTGCCCTCTCAACATCCAGGTCTGCCACCATGGTGATTTCAATGCTGCGCCCGGCACGGCGCATGATTTCAGCTTGGTTACGCTTCAACACATTGAACGTTCCACTACCCACGGTACCAATGCCCAACAGGCCTACTTGAATCGGTTTCATATCTTGATAAATTTCTATCGTCAAATTAAATGCCCAGGCGCTTGCGCGCACCGGCTAGAAAGTGAGCCACGCGGCCAATGGCTTCACGCAGATCGTCTTCATGCGGCAGGAACACGATTCGGAAATGGTCCGTGTTTGGCCAGTTAAACCCCGTGCCTTGAACTAACATGACCCGTGTTTCTTGTAACAACTCCAGGAAAAACTGCTGGTCATCTGCAATCGGATAGACCTTGGGGTCCAGTTTGGGAAACATGTACAAAGCCGCATGGGGCTTCACACAGGACACGCCAGGAATAGCGGTAATCAGTTCGTAGGCCAGGTCTCTTTGCTTACGCAAGCGTCCGCCCTCGCCCACCAACTCATTGATGCTTTGATGACCGCCCAGTGCTGTTTGAATCGCCCATTGCCCTGGCACATTGGCACACAAGCGCATGTTTGACAACATGTTCAAGCCCTCAATGTAATCCTTGGCAGGCTTCTTGTCCCCGGACACCACCATCCATCCGGCCCGGTATCCACAAGAGCGGTAACTTTTGGACAAAGAATTGAAAGTCAGTGTCAGTACATCCGTGCTCAAACTGGCGATCGGCGTGTGCTTCACGTCGTCATATAAAACTTTGTCGTAAACCTCATCTGCAAAAATGACCAAATCGTGCTCTCGGGCCAAATTGACGATGCTTTGCAGTAAGTCATCAGAATATAACGCGCCGGTGGGATTGTTCGGGTTGATAACCACAATGCCTTTGGTTCGCGGTGTGATCTTGCGGCGAATGTCGTCAATATCGGGCATCCAGCCATTGGCCTCTTCGCACATGTAATGCACAGGCGTGCCGCCAGACAAACTGGTGGCAGCGGTCCACAAGGGATAGTCTGGGGCAGGCAAGAGCAATTCATCGCCGTTATCGAGCAGGCCATTGGTCGCCATGACGATGAGTTCACTGGCACCATTGCCCAAATAAATATCGTCCAGCGTAACGCCTTTGATCCCTTGTTTCTGAGTCTCGTGCATGACCGCTTTGCGGGCACCAAAAATACCTTTACTGTCCGAATAACCCGCCGAATTGGGCAGGTTTCGGATCATGTCTTGCTGTATTTCTTCAGGCGCGTCAAAACCAAATACCGCCAGGTTGCCGATATTCAATTTGATTATTTTTTGGCCTTCTTCCTCCATCTGACGCGCGCGGTCCATGATCGGTCCACGGATGTCGTAACAGACATTGGCAAGTTTTGCTGATTTGAGGATCGTCTTCAAAGTCCCTCCCAGGGCATCGTCATTGGGGAAAACCTATAATTTGACCACAGTTCCGGTCACATTTCGGACCCAAGCCTGAATGTCTGTCCTAAACACAGTCTGTCCACCTCAACGCCACATGAAACTCCAACCGGATCAATTCAACGTCCCATTCATCAGCGCCTACGAACCAGGCTGGATTGAAGTGAATGGCCATAAATACACAGGCTCTCTGGTGATCAGCTCAGAAAGTGGTTGCTCGCCTTGGTCCGTTGGTCAATTTGAGGCCTTAAACGCCGAATGTTTTAATGAATTAATGCAGTTCAAACCTGAATTGATCGTCTTTGGCGGCGGTCCGACCCTCCGCTTTCCCAAGCCCATTTGGCTTGCGGGGCTTATGCAGCATGGGATAGGTGTTGAATCCATGGACACGCCCGCCGCCTGCAGAACTTACAATATATTGGCCAGTGAAGGTCGCCGTGTCGTTGCCGCCCTGTTGCCTCTTGAGGAGGCAAAGCCAGCAATTCCTAAAATTTCACCCCCTTAAATGTGACGATTGTGGCGGATTCAGCGCTTGCCCAGCGCTTGCCCAGCGCTTTAGGATAAAATACCCAATCACCAAATGATCAAGCAGCCTTAACCAAGGCTGATGAATTGCTTTTTGGCCTCATTCAGTTACCCGAGAATAAATTTCTATGGCGATCGTTGTCAACAAACCCCTCCCTGAATTTGAAGCGAACGCAACCGGTGGCTTGAAGGTATCCAATACCTCGCACACTGGGAAAACGCTTATTTTGTATTTCTACCCCAAAGATAACACCCCCGGATGTACAACCGAGGCCATGCAATTCAGGGATAAATTCAAGGATTTCACCAAAGCCGGAGCCACTGTATTTGGTGTCTCTCGCGACAATATGAAATCCCATGACGAGTTCAAGGCTAATCTTGAGCTGCCTTTTGAATTGATTGCCGATACTGAAGAAAAAATGTGCCATATGTTTGGTGTGGTTAAAAACAAAATCATGTATGGCAAAAAAGTCAAAGGTATCGAACGCAGTACCTTTTTGATTGGCGCAGATGGTTTGCTTAAGAATGAGTGGCGCGGCCTTAAAGTACCAGGTCATGTGGAAGAGGTCCTTCAGGCCGTCAAAGATTTGAAAAAAGCCGTTCCCGCGACCACAACAACTGTTTGAATATGTCATGAAACTTATGCGCGGCTCGTGCATAATGTTTTCATGCAGTTGACCCACAGTTCGACAAATTCCTTACAAAAAGCCGCCTTGGCCTCCAGGCGGCTTTTTGTTTTGTAACTCTACTTGCTTTTTCTTTCAAGAGGCCCCGTTTCATGCCATTGCCACCAGCACCAACCCAACGCGCATCCTTGCTTTCAAATGCGGCTTTTGATCACACCCAGAACACACCTAGCACAAACCAGCCGCGTGGCAAAAAAAACAATGCCTTGAGTGAAACTGCTCCAGTGCAAAAAACCACGCAACAAGAGGCCACAAAGAATCTGCTTGTGCAGGTTGAAACAACGCGACCCATCAAAAAAACACGCACAGACCCCGCACAAACGCCTGCTGAAACGTCACTACGCCAACCAGCAAATGCTTTGGATAAACCAACTCCGGTCGCCTCGAAAAACAACCGCACCACGAAACTGAAGAAAACAGGTCCAACCAAATTATTTGTACTGGACACCAATGTCCTGATGCATGACCCGATGTGCCTCTTTCGATTTGAAGAGCACGATGTTTTCCTGCCCATGATCGTGCTGGAAGAACTTGATGGGCATAAAAAAGGAATGACCGAAGTTGCTCGCAATGCCCGCCAAACCAGTCGCTCTTTGGATGCCTTGGCCGCACAAGGCTCTGACATCAGTCAAGGCCTCAACTTGTCTGGCACGGGCCATGTCGATGCAACAGGAAAGCTTTTTTTCCAAACGCAAACTCTGGATGTCAGTCTTCCGATCAGCTTGCCGCAGGGCAAAGCTGACAACCAAATTCTCGGCGTTGTGCAAGCGCTGGGGCATCAAATGTCTCCCCGTGAAGTCGTTCTGGTCTCCAAAGACATCAACATGCGGGTCAAAGCACGCGCCTTGGGGCTGGCCGCTGAAGACTACCAAAACGACAAGGTTCTGGAAGACGGCGATATTCTGTATGCAGGCGTGATGGTTTTGCCAGCGGACTTTTGGTCACGCCATGGAAAAGCCGTAGAAAGTTGGCAGCAAGGTAGTCATACGTTCTACCGCATCAGTGGGCCGGTTGTGCCCAGCTTGTTGATCAATCAGTTTGTATACCTTGAGGCGCCGGGTGAGCCCAGTCTCTATGCAAGAGTGACTGAGATTCGGGGCAAAACAGCGGTGCTTCGCACACTGAAAGACTTCACACACCTCAAAAATGCAGTATGGGGCGTGACAACGCGCAACCGAGAGCAAAACTTTGCCATGAATTTACTGACCGATCCTGAAGTGGATTTTGTGACTTTGGCAGGCACAGCAGGAACGGGCAAAACCCTGATGGCCTTGGCGGCAGGTTTAACCCAGGTACTGGACGATCGCCGCTATACCGAAATCATTATGACCCGAGCCACCGTGAGTGTGGGTGAAGACATTGGCTTCTTACCAGGAACCGAGGAAGAAAAAATGGGGCCATGGATGGGTGCGCTGGATGACAACTTGGAGTTTTTGGCCAAAGGTGACGGCGGCAATGCAGGCGAATGGGGCCGCGCCGCGACCAATGAACTGATCCGCAGTCGCATCAAGATCAAGAGCATGAACTTCATGCGGGGTCGCACCTTCATGAACAAGTACGTGATCATTGACGAGGCGCAGAACTTGACACCCAAGCAAATGAAAACCTTGATCACCCGGGCCGGGCCGGGCACCAAGATTGTCTGTATGGGCAATTTGGCACAAATCGACACACCCTATCTGACCGAAGGCTCTTCAGGTCTGACCTATGCAGTAGACCGCTTTAAGGGCTGGGCCCACGGTGGGCACATCACCCTGGCCCGCGGGGAACGCTCTCGCCTGGCTGACTTTGCCAGTGAGGTGCTTTGATCACAGCGTGATCAGTAGTCGCCACTACCACCCATGCCCCCGCTGGCCAAGCTTTCAAAGCGGGTCAACGGTTTCAAGAAGGTCAAGCGAACGGTCCCAGTGGGGCCGTTTCGTTGTTTGCCAATGATGATTTCGGCAATACCTGGCTCCTTGGATTCCTTGTTGTAATAGTCATCTCGATAAATGAACATGATGATGTCAGCATCTTGCTCAATGGCGCCTGATTCACGCAGATCGCTCATCATGGGCCGTTTGTCTGTGCGCTGCTCCACGCTTCGGTTCAACTGAGACAACGCAATGACTGGACACTGCAATTCTTTGGCAAGCATTTTCAAGCCACGTGAAATTTCACCCAGCTCGGTCGCCCTGTTATCACCACCCGTCGTAGAGCCACTCATCAGTTGCAAATAGTCCACCACGATCAAACCCAATTTACCGCATTGCCGTGCCAGTCGGCGGGCATTGGCGCGCAATTCACTCGGCGTCAAACCAGGGGTCTCATCGATATGCAGCGATACAGTGCGTAAGCGATCAATCGCATCGGCTAAACGTGGCCATTCCTCGTCGCTGAGCTTACCCGTGCGCAAATGGCCTTGATCAATACGACCAATCGAGCCCACCACACGAACAGCCAACTGGGAGGCCCCCATTTCCATCGAAAACACTGCTACAGGCAAGCCCTCGTTTAACGCAACATGTTCTGCAATGTTGACTGCAAGCGCCGTTTTACCCATTGAAGGTCGTGCAGCCAAAACCACCAGATCGCCGGCTTGCAGGCCGGAAGTCATGCGGTCCAAATCGTAAAAGCCAGTAGGCACCCCGGTGATGTCATTGGGGTTGTCAGCCATCTCCTGAACGCGGTCCATCAATTCAACGACCAAGGTGTCCATGGACTGAAACCCTTGTTTGGTGCGGGAGCCTTCTTCGCCTATATTGAAGATTTTTTGCTCAGCCTCGTCCAGAATTTTGTCCACCGGTCTGCCCTGTGGATTGAAAGCATTGGTGGCGATTTCGTCACTGGCGGTCACCAGTTTGCGCAAAATGGCCCGCTCGCGCACGATCTCAGCATAACGCCGTATGTTGCTTGCGCTGGGCACGTACTGAGCCAACGAGTTTAAATAGGCAAGCCCACCCATCCCCTCTGATTTCCCCTGATTTTGCAGGTGCTCGAAGACGGTAATGACATCAGCAGGTTTGGAGCCATTGACCAAGGTCCCGATTGCACTGAAGATCAACTTGTGTTCATGCCGATAAAAATCGTTCTCAACCAGTAAATCGTTCACGCGATCCCAAGCCTGATTATCGAGTAAAAGTCCGCCAAGCACGCTGGACTCGGCCTCAATCGAATGAGGGGGTACGCGCAGTTGAGCTACCTGCGCGTCTTGCGAACTGTTCAAAATAGAGCCTGACAAATGAGAAGAATAAACAGCCGACATAGTGTGAATTGAGTTTTATTCGATCTTACGCAGTCATGCCGCACAAGTCACGGGACAACCCTGTGAATAAGGCGTGGGTAATCGGTGAATTCAAGTGCATAACTCACTGATCAAACAGCAATAAAAAAGCCGCCAAGTCTCTCGACCCGGCGGCTTTGGGATGGGAAGCGCAGATTAAGCGGTTTCGCCGTAGACAGAGACAGTAATGTCAACCAGCACGTCGGTGTGCAATGACACGGACACTGTGGACTCGCTGACAGTCTTGATAGGGCCGTGAGGCATGCGAATCTGAGCTTTGGACAAGGCGTAACCCTGTTTGTTCAACTCATCAGCAATGTCATGATTGGTCACAGAACCGAACAAACGGCCATCCACACCGGCTTTTTGGGTCAGTTTGACCACCATGCCTGACATTTTCTCGCCTTGAGCTTGCGCTTCGGCCAGTTTGGCTGCAGCTGCTTTTTCGAGCTCAACACGGCGCGCTTCAAATTGCGCTTTATTGGCTTCAGTGGCACGGCGTGCTTGACCACTGGGAATCAAGAAGTTGCGAGCGTAACCATCTTTAACTTTGACGATATCGCCCAGATTACCCAGGTTCACGACCTTTTCGAGCAGAATAATTTGCATGATCGGTCTCCTTAGACTTTGTGCTGATCGCTGTAAGGCAACATGGCCAAGAAGCGAGCGCGTTTGATAGCTGTGTTGAGCTGGCGCTGGTAAATGGCGCGAGTGCCAGTCAAGCGAGCGGGGATGATCTTGCCGTTTTCGGCGATGAAGTCACGCAATGTGTCGACATCTTTGTAATCAATTTCCTCAACACCTGTCACTGTGAAGCGGCAAAAACGCTTGCGCTTGAACAAAAGGGATTGGGTGTTGCGCTTGGGGCGCTTATCTTTGTTGAATTTTTTGAACGTGGCCATGGGGCCTCCTGAAATTAATCTTGCTGAAACTCTTGAACATGCAGAACAACACTTTTACCGTTTCGGGGTGTGGCTAAAAAACCGCTGAACCGCCAAACGCTACCTATGGGCTGACGTTGGACTCGCTCTGCAACTGCACCAATTGCCACGGCTTTCACCGAAGCTTTGACTTGTCTGGTCAGTCCTGCTTCTTGCACTGAGGACTCGTGTTCGAGTCGAAAGTCCAAGGCGGGTAGACCGGCTGGGGTGTAGCGCAAAGCTTGGAGCTCAACGATACTCGCGGACAAGTCGGTGCGGTTCACTCCTTAACGACGCGTGTCATTAACCTGCAAATTCTGTTTGTTGGGCTTTGCGGGCTTCTTCACGCTCGACTGTTTTCATCATGGAAGATGGACCGGCATCGGCTTTCTTCTTTGAAACAGTCAGGTGACGCAGTACCGCGTCGTTGAACTTGAACGCATGTTCGAGTTCAGCCATCACAGCTTGATCGGCCTCGATGTTGACACACAGGTAGTGGGCTTTACCCAATTTGTTGATTTGGTAAGCCAACTGACGACGGCCCCAATCTTCAACACGGTGGATCTTCCCGCCGCCGGCAGTGATCATGCCTTTGTAACGTTCCAGCATAGCTGGAACTTGTTCGCTTTGATCCGGGTGGATCAGCAATATGATTTCGTAATGACGCATTCAAACTCCTTGTGGATAACCCAAAAGATTGGTAAAGCTGCTCCCGGCGTCTGACGGGGTGCAGCAAGGCGAAGCCTTACATTATAGCTCAGGCATTAGAGGCCTGGATACTGATCTTTCGAAGAAATCAAGGGGGGATCATCTGTTTGCGTCTTGAACAGCAAGCTAAAAAGCCAAATGACGACAAAACCAACAGGTACGCCAAAAACTCCGGCCGAAATGGGCTGAATACCAAACCACAGTCCAGCAGCAGGATTCAAACCCAAAAAAGCCCGTACAAATGCCGCATTCATAAGCATATACGCGACAGTAACCCCCAAACCAGACAACATTCCACAAACCACACCCACTCGGTTTGCACCTTTCCAGACGATTCCAAGCACCATTCCGGGGAAAAATGCAGCGGCTGCAAGAGAAAACGACGCCGAGACCAATGCCAAAATAGCCGCAGGTTTCCAAGCTGCCACCAACGCAGCCAACAAAGCCACGGCCAACAAGGCAAATTTAGACAAAATGACCCTGCCCTCGGGAGAACTCAACCCCTTTGAAGTTCGCGGCTTCATGTCATGTACCAGGGCGTTGCTGATAGTGAGCAGCAAGCCATCCGCAGTGGAGAGCGCAGCAGCCAATCCCCCTGCAGCAACCAAGCCAGAAACAACAAAAGGCATTCCGCCCAACTCAGGCGTCGCCAGCATGATCATGTCCGCCCCAAGGCGCAACTCACCAAACTGCAATGTGCGGTCCCCATTGATATCAGCCACCTCCATCAGTGAAGGGTCGACGCGGGCCCATTGGGCTACCCAATTGGGCAGAGAATCAAAGCTGGTGCCCACCAAATTATTCATGATCTCAAACTTAACCAGAACGGCAAGCGCTGGCGCACTCAAGTAGAGCAGCGCAATGAAAAAAAGCGACCACGCTACGGACTGCCTAGCCTCTGCGACACTGGGCGTGGTGTAGTAACGTGTCAACAAATGCGGAAGTCCAGCGGTGCCCACCATCAAGCAAAAGATCAGCGCCAAAAAATTCAAACGAGAGGACTCAAAAAGTGCTTGTTGCTCAGGCAAGCCCTCAGGGTCTCCCTGAAAAGCCTGCGAGTGAAGTGGCAAACCTGAAAGCGGTTGCGCCCTCTCCAAGTTCTCATGCATAGCCCGTGTCCATTGCTCTTTGGCGGTTGCCGTGTCCTTGGGTAGGGCCAATAACTCACGGCGGGCTTGTGTAATCAAACCAAAATCGGCCCCTTGAGCTTTGAGACTGCGTACACGGGACTCTAATTCATCGCGCTCTTTGCGCAAAGCCAATTCAACGTTGAGCAGTTTGAATTCATAGTTTTTGGCACGGTAGTAAAAGGCATCACGGACCTCAATTTCGGCAGGATCAAAAATAAGTTTTTTCTCAAGCACCGCAATTTTCGGTAATTGCTCCCCATAGGCCATGATCGCTAAGGGCGTACCTAATTGTTTGTAAGCTAACCAAGAAACAGGGAGCAGGAAAGCCATCAACAACATGATGTATTGCGCGACCTGCGTCCAAGTGATAGCCCGCATGCCGCCCAAGAATGAGCAGAGCAAGATACCCCCCAATCCCAGCAAAATACCGATTTCAAACTGCACACCCGTCAGTCGTGAAGCGATTAAGCCAATGCCATAAATTTGAGCCACTACATAAGTGAAACAACACAGCACGGCCGCCCCTGCAGCGATGAGTCGGGGCCAACGCCCCCCATACCGAACGCTGAAGAAATCGGGCAAGGTATAGAGCCGCATTTCGCGCAACCTTGGCGCGATCAGGAGTGCAACCAAACAAAAGCCCCCAGTCCATCCCAAGATATAGGCCAAGCCTCCAGGTTGTGATCCCGCCCCTGAAAAACCCTGCAGATACAAAGCCCCCGCCAAACTGATGAATGAAGCAGCACTCATCCAATCGGCTGCGGTGGCCATGCCGTTGTACATGGCAGGAATACGCCGTCCCGCCACATAATATTCCTGAGCATCACTCGTTCGGCCGGCAATGCCAATCAAGGCATACATCATGACCGTTGTGAATAAGAAAATCGGTCCAATCAGATTTCGCGACAAGCCTTGTCGCTCCGCCCAGGCCATGAGTGCAAACAACACCAATAGCCCCAAAACATACAAGAGCACGTTACGGTGTAACCGCCACCGGTAGGTGGCGTACTGCTGCAACATATCTGGATGTGTCATGGGCAAAGTTGGATGTAGCAGGCCTTAACTTAATGCTTACCTAGTTGTGTCCAAGTTTCCACCACCGTATCAGGGTTCAGTGAAATTGAGCTGATGCCTTGTTTCATAAGCCATACCGCGAAATCAGGATGATCGCTCGGGCCTTGGCCGCAAATACCGATGTATTTACCCTGCGCCAAACACGCTTTGATGGCTTGGCTGATCAGTGCTTGAACGGCAGGGTCGCGCTCATCGAAGTCGACGGCCAACAACGCCATGCCAGAGTCGCGGTCGAGGCCCAAAGTCAATTGGGTCAAATCATTTGATCCAATTGAAAATCCATCGAAAAATTCCAAAAATTGCGCAGCCAAAATGGCGTTGCTAGGTACCTCGCACATCATGATCAGCTTCAAATCGTCTTGCCCGCGCTTCAGTCCGTGTACGGCTAATAGCTGTGTCACGCGTTCTGCCTGCCCTAAGGTCCTCACAAAAGGGACCATGACCTGCACATTGGTCAAACCCATTTCGCCGCGCACGCGCTTGATAGCCTCGCACTCCATCGCAAAGGCCTCCCCAAAGTCGGTACTGAGGTAACGCGCCGCGCCGCGAAATCCAAGCATCGGGTTTTCTTCTTCAGGTTCGTAACGGCTGCCGCCAATGAGTTTACGGTACTCGTTGCTTTTGAAATCCGACAGGCGCACGATCACCGGCTTAGGCCAGAAGGCCGCTGCAATGCTGGCCACACCTTCCGTGACTTTATCGACATAAAAAGCGCGCGGCGAGGCGTGACCTCGTGCCACAGACTCGACGGCCTTCTTCAAATCAGCATCGATATTGGGGTAATCCAAAATAGCTTTGGGATGCACCCCGATGTTGTTGTTGATAATGAATTCCAATCGGGCCAAACCGACGCCTGAATTGGGCAACTGAGCAAAGTCAAACGCCAACTGAGGGTTGCCTACGTTCATCATGATTTTGGTTGCAATGTCAGGCATCGTGCCGCGCTGAACTTCGGTAATTTCAGTTTCCAAAAGCCCGTCATAAATGCGTCCCGTATCACCCTCGGCGCAACTGACTGTGACAAGGGTGCCGTCTTTGAGGTGGTCGGTCGCATCACCACAACCGACCACCGCAGGAATGCCCAACTCGCGGGCAATGATGGCTGCATGGCAGGTGCGACCACCCCGATTGGTCACAATCGCGCTGGCCCGTTTCATCACAGGCTCCCAATTAGGGTCGGTCATGTCTGTGACCAGCACATCGCCAGGTTGAACTTGGTCCATCTCACTGATGTTATGCACCAGACGCACAGGACCCGTTCCTATCTTCTGCCCGATGGCTCGGCCTTCGGCCAAAACAGGGCCTTTGCCTTTGAGCTTGTAACGCAGCTCTGCCGTCCCTTTGGATTGGCTTTTGACCGTCTCAGGCCGAGCTTGAAGGATGTAGAGCAAACCGTCACGCCCATCTTTTCCCCATTCAATGTCCATGGGCCGACCGTAATGTTTTTCAATCACCATCGCGTAGTGCGCCAATTGCTCAACGTCGGCATCACTCAATGAATACCGGTTGCGCTGTTCAGTGGGAACATCTATCGTCTCCACCAAACGGCCGCTGGCGGCTTTGGCTTCAGGAGTTGCAAACACCATTTGAATCAGTTTGGAACCCAGGTGACGTCGAATCACTGAACGTTTGCCGGCAGCCAGCATCGGCTTGTGCACATAAAATTCATCCGGATTGACGGCGCCTTGCACCACTGTCTCACCCAATCCATAGCTCGACGTAATGAACACCACATCTTCAAAACCAGACTCGGTATCGATAGTGAACATCACACCCGCAGCCCCCAAATCAGAGCGAACCATACGCTGCACACCGGCAGACAAAGCCACATCAGCGTGCGCAAACCCTTTGTGCACCCGGTAACTGATGGCGCGATCGTTGTACAAGGAGGCAAATACCTCTTTCATTTTGTGCAGTACATCCTCAATGCCAACCACATTCAAAAATGTTTCCTGTTGTCCTGCAAAAGACGCGTCTGGCAAATCTTCGGCCGTGGCCGAAGATCGAACAGCAAAGGACGCTGTAGGGTTGTCTCCAGACAAGCGAATAAACTCTCGCCGAATGGCCTGCTCCAGATCAACGGGAAATGGTTGTGCCTCCACCATGGTTCGGATTTGCGCTCCTACGCTGGCCAGCTTACGAACATCATCAGTGTCTAGCGCATCCAACATGGCATTGATACGATCGTTGAGACCTTCAAAGTTTAAAAATTGACGAAATGCATGGGCCGTGGTGGCGAAACCCGTTGGCACACGCACGCCCGAAGGCAGTTGAGAAATCATCTCCCCCAAGCTGGCATTTTTGCCCCCCACAGACTCCACATCCGTCATGCGCAATTGCTCGAAGGGCACAACGAGGGCCTCTTTCGCAAAAAGAGTGGTCATAAAAAGCTCCAAAGTTAAAAACCGGTGTCGCTCCAGGGTCGTCAAGGGCTGTTTTGTTGTATTTTTAGCGCCTAAGCCGACCATGCCCAGAGATAATCAAAGCTATTTTAGGTGGGCCAACCTGCAAAGCGTCCTTCTTCATCCTTTAAATCAACGAGCCATGCCAAACCGCACAGTTTTTTTCATCTCCGACGGCACTGGGATTACAGCCGAGACCTTTGGAAATGCCATCTTGGCGCAGTTTGAAATGAAAACCAGGCACATTCGTTTGCCATTTTTGGACACAGTCGACAAGGCGCACCAAGCGGTTCGTCAAATCAACCACACAGCTGAAGTCGAAGGAACTAAACCTATTGTGTTCACCACGCTGGTGAACATGGAAGTACTCAAAGTCATTCAAGAGGGCTGTAAAGGCATGTTGCTGGACATGTTTGGCATGTTTGTGCAGCCGCTCGAAAAAGAGTTGGGCATCAAATCACACCACCGTGTAGGACGGTTTTCAGATGTGAGCAAAAGCAAGGAGTACCACGACAGAATTGAAGCGATCAACTATTCGCTTGCCCACGATGACGGGCAGTCCAACCGCAACCTGGACACGGCCGATGTGATATTGGTTGGCGTCAGTCGCAGCGGAAAAACGCCCACCAGCCTGTATCTGGCGATGCAGCATGGTCTGAAAGCTGCCAACTACCCCTTGATTCCAGAAGACTTTGAACGCAAGCAGTTGCCCCCAGCATTGCTCCCGCATTGCAAGAAAATTTTTGGACTCTCGATTCATCCCGAGCGACTTTCGGAAATTCGAGCTGAACGACGACCGAACTCCAAGTATGCGAGCTTGATAAATTGCAGAATGGAAGTGTCGGAAGCCGAAACCATGATGCGACGTTCGGGAATCAGATGGTTGTCAACCACAACAAAATCAATTGAAGAAATTGCAACCACCATCTTGCAGGAGATCAGGCCTGAGAGCCTGATTTACTGAACCTTGATCAAACCGACAAGGTATCCGCTATCCGTTGAGCAAAGATCTGTGCTTGCAAAGCCGTGCGTGCCTCGACCATAACGCGAACCAAAGGCTCGGTACCGCTGGCGCGAATCAAAACCCGTCCATCATGACCCAGCTCAGCTTCTACAGCCTGGGTTTCAGATTTCAACAACGCGTTTGAAGACCAATCTTGCCCTGGCTTTAAGCTTACATTGATGAGAGTTTGCGGGAAAAGCGTCACACCGTCCAACAATTGGGCCATGGTTTTATCGCTCGCCACGCATGCTTGAAGGACCTGGAGCGCACTGATCAAACCATCACCCGTGGTGTGTTTGTCCAAGGCCAATAAATGGCCAGATCCTTCACCGCCCAAAAGCCAGCCTTTAGTCTTCAAGACCTCCAATACATAACGGTCTCCCACTTTGGCTCGCACAAACTCAACCCCTTTTCGCTGGAGTGCCACCTCGACCGCCATATTGGTCATCAAGGTGCCCACAACGCCAGGCACGTCCTCGTCTCTGGACAATCGATCAGCCACGATCAAATACAACAACTCATCACCGTTGTACAAACGCCCGCTACCGTCGACCAACAACAAACGGTCCGCATCACCGTCCAATGCAACACCCAAATCTGCCTGGTGATGCGCTACCGCTTGAATCAAGGCTTCTGGGTGTGTTGCCCCTACCTCTTTATTGATGTTCAGGCCATCGGGCGCACAACCGATAGCAATCACATCCGCACCAAGTTCATGAAAGACTTTAGGGGCAATTTGGTAAGCAGCCCCATGCGCCGCATCCACCACAATCTTCAAGCCCCTGAGGGTCAGGTCATTCGAAAAAGTGCTTTTGCAAAATTCAATGTACCGACCTGCGGCATCGTCCAGTCGACGGGTTTTTCCGAGCGAAGCAGACGGCGCCCAAACAGGCAGTTGCCCCAAAGCCTCTTCCACTTGGCGCTCCCACTCGTCGCTGAGCTTGTTGCCTTGCGCACTGAAAAACTTGATACCGTTGTCATCAAAGGGGTTGTGGCTGGCGCTGATCACCACCCCCAAAGATGCGCGTTGAGCACGGGTCAAATAAGCGACAGCAGGCGTCGGCACAGGTCCTAACAAGACGACGTCTACGCCTGCGGAATTGAAACCCGACTCCAGCGCACTTTCGAGCATGTAGCCCGAAATTCGGGTGTCTTTTCCGATCAGCACCGTGGGGTGTTGTTCTTTAGATTTGAGTACACGACCAACAGCATGGGCCAAGCGCAAAACAAAATCTGGGGTAATGGGGCTTTGACCAACGGTGCCGCGGATACCATCGGTGCCGAAATATTGACGGGTCATGCTGCTTTCCTGCTCTTATTATTAGAAGTGTATTTTAAGCGCTGCTGGACGTTCAAAAAGAGGCGGCCTTGACCGCCTGCCAAACAGAGATGGCCTGAGCCGTTTCTTTGACATCGTGCACTCTCACCACTTGCGCTCCTCTGTCTACAGCCAAAACGGCAGCTGACACGCTGGCAGCGATTCGCTCAAGGGGTTCTGCCGAATGCCCTTCAGCATCGATTACACGACCCAAAGCCGATTTACGCGACCAACCCGCTAACAAGGGATAACCCAAAGTCAAAATCTCTGATTGCCTCGCCAGTAAACTGAAATTTTGAGGCACTGTTTTGCCAAAACCGACACCGGGGTCCAGGATCACCCGATTAGGCGAAACACCTAAGTCAGTCAATGCCAAGCAACGTGACTGCAAAAATTCAATCACTTCGGGCAGAACGTCTCCGTCCATCGGCTGAACTTGCATGGTCTGCGGATCACGGTGCATGTGCATCAGGCACATACCGCAATGGGAATAAGACGCTACAAGTTCCAGAGCCCCAGGCTGACGCAGAGCCCAGATGTCATTGACGATGTCCACCCCCAAATCAAGGGCGGTTTGCATGACGCCGCATTTATATGTATCGATGGAAACCGGCACACCGAGCTTGAGCAACTCACGCAGCACCGGAACCACACGTGCCAACTCTTGTTCCAGTGAAATGACGGGCGCCCCAGGTCGCGTTGATTCGCCTCCTACGTCCAAAATATGGGCGCCATCCTTGAGCATTTGCTCTGCACGCGCCATCGCGGATCGCACATTGTTATGAAGCCCGCCATCAGAAAAAGAATCGGGCGTCATATTCAAAATGCCCATGACTTTAGGCGTTGAAAGATCTATGGAAAAACGCGTGGTTTGCCACATCATGGAATGTTCAAGCCTGGCGAAAAAATGGAAAAAGGGGCCGAAGCCCCTTAAAAATCAAGCCGCCGTAGGGGCTGGATCGGGTTGAACCGAAGGTGGGGTCCCACCTCCACCCGAGGGTGGCGTTCGGGGAGACCAGTCTTTTGAGGCTTGAGGCTCACGACCGGCCATGATGGCATCCAACTGTTCAACGTCGATGGTTTCCCATTCAAGCAGAGCTTTGGCCATGGCGTGCATTTTGTCGCTATTTTCTTCAATCAAGCGACGCGCAAAAGTGTACTGCTCGTCAATGATGCGGCGAACTTCAGCATCGACACGTTGCATCGTGGACTCGGACATATTCGTCGTTTTGGTGACCGAGCGGCCCAAGAAAACTTCACCTTCATTTTCCGCATAGACCATAGGACCCAAAGCCGCAGTCATACCGTAGCGCATCACCATGTCGCGAGCGATCGAGGTCGCGCGTTCGAAATCATTGCTTGCACCCGTGGTCATTTGGTGCATAAACACCTCTTCGGCAATGCGGCCACCGAACAACATGCTGATTTGATTGAGCATGTATTCGCTGTCGTAACTGTAGCGGTCTTTTTCAGGCAGACTCATGGTCACGCCCAAAGCGCGACCACGCGGAATGATGGTCACTTTGTGGACTGGATCGCATTTAGGCAGCAGCTTACCAAGCAAGGCGTGACCGGCTTCATGGTAAGCCGTGTTGCGTCGCTCTTCTTCTGGCATCACCATGCTCTTGCGCTCGGGACCCATCAGAATCTTGTCCTTGGCCTTTTCAAAGTCCTGCATTTCAACCACGCGGGCATTGCGACGGGCAGCCATCAGGGCAGCTTCGTTACACAGGTTCGCCAAGTCAGCCCCACTCATTCCAGGGGTACCACGGGCAATAACGGCCGGATTCATGTCCTGTCCGATCGGAATTTTCCGCATGTGCACGGCCAAAATCTGCTCCCGACCTCGAATGTCGGGCAAGGTCACATAAACTTGGCGGTCAAAACGTCCCGGGCGCAGCAAGGCGGCATCTAAAATATCCGGCCGGTTGGTGGCTGCCACGACGATCACACCGAGATTGGTCTCAAAGCCGTCCATCTCCACCAGCATTTGGTTCAGAGTTTGTTCTCGTTCGTCATTGCCGCCGCCCAAACCGGCACCGCGCTGGCGACCCACAGCGTCAATTTCGTCAATGAAAATGATGCAAGGCGCATTCTTTTTGGCGTTATCGAACATGTCGCGCACGCGGGAAGCGCCGACGCCAACGAACATCTCGACAAAATCAGAACCGGAGATGCTGAAAAAAGGCACTTTGGCCTCACCGGCAATGCTTTTGGCAAGCAAGGTTTTACCAGTGCCAGGCGGGCCGACCAACAGCAAACCACGCGGAATACGACCGCCCAGTTTCTGAAATTTCTGAGGGTCTTTGAGGAAGTCCACCACCTCTTTGACTTCTTCTTTGGCTTCGTCGCAACCGGCCACGTCGGCAAAAGTCACCGGCGTGGCGTTTTCATCCAGTAAGCGCGCTTTGCTTTTGCCGAAGCTAAAAGCACCGCCCTTGCCACCACCTTGCATCTGACGCATGAAGTAAACCCAAACGCCAATCAAAAGCAACATCGGGCCCCAGCTGACCAGCAAAGTCATGAGCAAAGAGCCTTCTTCGCGGGGTTTCACATCAAACTTGACGCCATTGGCGATCAAGTCGCCCACCAGACCGCGGTCCAGGTAAGTAGCTGTTGTGCGCAAGCGACGATCGTCATTGGTCGTGGCCACAATCTCGGTGCCGCCCTGTCCTTCTTGGATTGTGGCGCTCTTGATGTGGTTCGCACGAACCTCTTCGAGAAAGTCTGAATAACCCACATAACCTGCACCGGAGGCAGAGCGGGTGTCGAATTGTTTGAACACGGTGAAGAGCACCATGCCAATCACCAGCCAAACAGCTATTTTAGAAAACCACTGGTTATTCAAGCAGGACTCCAGTCACAAAAGCTTCAAATTGATCTTGTATTCTAGGCTTCAGACAAGCCCTTCTGGCCACTGATATCAAGCTAAGCCTTAAAAACACAAGGAAATATCACAAAATACACACAACTCACTTGGGATCGATCGGCTTGACTTCAATGCCGACCAGAAAAGTTTCCGAAGATTTGTCCCGCGAGGCCTTGGGTTTGATGGTTTTGACCACTTTGAAGGTCTCCTTGAACAACTGAACCAAGGGGGTGTAGCTTGCGCCATGGAACAGCTTGACGACCAAGGCCCCTTCTGGCTTCATGTGCGATTTAGAAAAATCCACAGCCAATTCGACCAAATGGGTAATACGCGCGGCATCAGCGGCGGCAATTCCAGACAAATTGGGCGCCATGTCTGACACGACCACATCGGCTTTTCGCCCCGCCATCAGGTTTTCAAGTTGGTCGAGCAACTCGGCCTCACGAAAATCTCCAAGCAAAAACTGCACACCCTCGATTGGCTCCATGGGCAGCAAATCAAGGGCAATGATGGTCCCATTCAAGGTGCCTGAGGCAGCACCCTGAGGCGAGAGGCGGCGTCTCACGTACTGGCTCCATGCGCCCGGAGTTGAGCCCAAGTCCACCACCAAATGCCCGGGCTTGATCAGCCCCAGGGTCTCGTCAATTTCTTTCAATTTGTAGGCAGCTCGCGCGCGAAAGCCTTCCCTTTGAGCCAACTTGACGTAGGTATCGTTGACGTGGTCATTGAGCCATGACTTGTTGACTTTTTTACTTTTGGTTTTGACTTTCATATTCTCTCTTCCATGCGGGGATAATAGCGCCATGTCCCAAATTCAACTCACAATCGCTGAGCGCAAGGTTCACCGCGCCGATGCACACCACTTATCCCCTGTCGTGATGATCGGAAATGGCGGGCTCACACCCGCCGTAATCAAGGAGGCCGATGCCGCTTTGAACGCACATGGCCTGATCAAAATTCGCGTCTTGGGTGACGACCGAGCCCTTCGCGAGGCCATGTATTTGGAGCTGGCTGACAAACTCAGCGCAGCCCCCATACAACACATCGGCAAACTTTTTGTCCTGTGGCGTCCTCAACCGGAAAAAACCAAAACCGTCGACGAAGACCGCATGTCAGGTCCTCGAGATTTCAAAGTCCTGAAATACAGCTCTCGCGGTGGCCAGCGTCCTGAGGTCAAGACACTGCGTGTTCTCGGGAACCAACGCCTGACGTCGGGCGGCCAAGTCAAACGCGCCAAGGTCAAACAAAAGTCCGTCAAAAAGCGCAACCAAGGCGCCTGAGATGCCGGCGGAAGCTCCTCAGACTCAGCAACGCCACATCATATGCATGAAGTGGGGTACCAAATACGGTCCCGAATACGTGAACCGCTTGTATGCCATGGTGCGACGCCATTTGTCTGGTGATTTCCACATGGTGTGCCTGACTGACGATGACCAGGGGATACGGGCAGAAGTGTCCTGTCTGCCGATACCGCCTTTAGATCTTCCTGCTGGAATTCCAGAACGGGGGTGGACCAAATTGGTATCGTTTGCCGCCGACCTTCATGGCCTGCAAGGCACTGCCCTATTTCTCGATGTGGATGTGGTCATCGTCGGCAGTCTGGATGTGTTCTTTGAGCAACCCGGCGAATTCTTGATCATTCACGACTACAAACGTCCCTGGCGAATCACCGGAAACTCTTCGGTCTACCGTTTTGAGCTAGGGGCTCATCCTGATGTATTGAGTTATTTTCGAATCCATGTTGACGAGATCAGGCATAAGTTCCGCAACGAGCAAGCTTATTTGTCTGACTTTCTACATGGTCAAGGTAAGCTGCAGTACTGGGATGCGTCTTGGTGCCCCAGTTTCAAATACCACGGCATTCCGGCCTGGCCCACCAATTACTGGAAAGCACCCTTCATACCCAAGGATGCACGCATTGTCATTTTCCATGGCGAGTGCAACCCTCCGGATGCGTTGGCGGGTAAACGCAACCGGCGATTCAGGTTCATTCAACCTGCAAGTTGGGTAGCAGATCACTGGCGCGAGTAATCCAAGCCGTAAGGCTTACTCGTATCGGATGGCCAAAATTTCGTAAGTCTTGGCGCCACCAGGTGCCTGAACGACAGCCAAGTCGCCCTCTTCTTTGCCGATCAATGCGCGTGCAATGGGGCTGCTGATATTGACCAAGCCCAACTTCAAATCGGCTTCGTCTTCACCCACGATCTGATAGGTCACGTTCTCGCCTGAACTTTCTTCTTGCAAGTCGACGGTGGTACCAAACACCACCCGCCCACCGGCATCGACGCTGGAAGGGTCAATCACCTGCGCAGCAGACAGTTTCCCTTCTACTTCCTGGATACGGCCCTCAATGAAGCCTTGGCGATCCTTGGCGGCTTCATATTCAGCGTTTTCGCTCAAATCGCCTTGCGCGCGCGCCTCGGCAATCGCAGCAATCACCGAAGGGCGTTCTACGGTTTTAAGTCGATGCAACTCTGCCTTGAGCAGTTCTGAACCACGCTTCGTGATTGGAATGGTAGCCATCGTAATTTCTCCAAAAAACAAACCGCCGAGCGTTACCCCTCGGCGGTAAAAACAAACATTGCCATTCACCAAGCCATCTTTCAATGGCTCAATGGATTTAAGCTGTCAATTGTGCATGCATTTCTTGAATCGAAATCACATCCAACTGGTCCATGTATTTCATGCCTTCAACGGCAGCTTCCGCACCGGCAATGGTCGTGAAGGTCGTGACGCGATTAAGCAAAGCCGAGGTTCGGATGTGCCGCGAATCGGCAATCGCATTACGACGCTCTTCAACCGTATTGATCACCAAGACCACTTCATTGTTCTTAATCATGTCCACAATGTGCGGACGGCCTTCTGTCACTTTGTTCACAGTAGCGCACGACACACCAGCGTCATTGAGGGACAAAGCCGTGCCCTTGGTGGCAATCAGGTTAAAGCCTTGCGCCACCAACTGCCTAGCCACCTCAATGGCTCGGGGCTTGTCATTGTTCTTGACCGAGATGAACACTTTGCCCGATGGTGAACCATCAGCCTGCATCGGACGAGGCAGTTTGGTGCCTGCGCCCAATTGACTTTTAATGAAGGCTTCGCCAAATGTTTTGCCAACGCCCATCACTTCACCGGTGGACTTCATTTCGGGGCCGAGGATGGTGTCAACACCTGGGAACTTCACAAACGGGAACACGGCTTCTTTGACGCAGAAATAAGGCGGATTCACCTCATGGGTGATGCCCTGCGAAGCCAAAGTTTGACCTGCCATGCAACGTGCAGCAACCTTGGCCAACTGAATGCCAGTGGCTTTGGATACGTACGGCACGGTGCGCGAGGCGCGCGGGTTGACTTCCAAAACATAGATGACGTCTTTGCCATCCACGTGTTGAATGGCGAACTGCACGTTCATCAAACCAATCACGTTCAACGCGCCGGCCATGGCGGCCGATTGACGTTTGAGTTCGTTCACTGTCTCGGCAGACAAGGAGTAAGGCGGCAAGGAACAAGCTGAGTCGCCACTGTGAACACCCGCTTGTTCGATGTGCTCCATCACGCCACCGATGAAGGTTTTGCCTTCTGGGTCGCGCAAGCAATCCACATCACACTCGATCGCATCGTTCAAGAAACGGTCCAATAACACCGGTGAGTCGTGTGAAACCTTGACCGCTTCGCGCATGTAGCGCTCCAAGTCGCGTTGTTCATGCACGATTTCCATGGCGCGGCCCCCCAGCACGTAGCTGGGGCGAACCACCAAGGGGTAGCCCAAGGCAGCGGCTTTTTCTAAAGCCTCTGGCTCGGTACGGGCGGTGGCATTGGGCGGCTGACGCAGACCAAGTTCTTGCAACAATTTTTGGAAGCGTTCACGGTCTTCTGCTGCGTCGATCATGTCCGGGCTGGTCCCGATGATGGGAACACCAGCAGCTTCTAAATCAAGCGCTAATTTCAAAGGTGTTTGACCACCGTATTGAACGATCACGCCCGTCGGTTTTTCTTTGTCGACGATTTCGAGCACATCTTCCAAGGTCACAGGCTCAAAGTACAAACGATCCGAAGTGTCGTAGTCGGTAGACACGGTCTCGGGGTTGCAGTTGACCATGATGGTCTCGTAGCCGTCTTCGCGCATAGCGAGAGCCGCGTGAACGCAGCAGTAATCAAACTCAATGCCTTGGCCGATTCGGTTAGGTCCGCCACCGAGAACCATGATCTTTTTGTTGTTGGTGGGTTCAGCTTCGCATTCGCCGTCCCCCACGCCAAAGGCGTCACCGTTACCTTCGTAGCACGAGTACATGTAAGCCGTGTCGGTCGAGAACTCAGCCGCACACGTGTCCACACGTTTGTAGACAGGGCGAATGTTCAGGGCGTGGCGGCGTGCACGCACCACATGCTCTGTGGTCTTGAGCAACTTGGCCAAGCGACGGTCGGAGAATCCTTTTTTCTTGAGAGATCGCAACTCGTCAGCCGTGATGGCTTCCAGCGTGGTGGTTTCAAGCTCCAACTCGATCTTGACGATCTCTTGGATCTGTACGAGGAACCAAGGGTCGATCTTGGTCAAGGCAAACACCTCGTCCACACTCAAACCCATGGCAAATGCATCCCCAACATACCAAATGCGTTCAGGACCGGGCTCACCCAGTTCTTTTTCGAGCACTTCGCGGTCTTGGGTTTTTTCGTTCATACCGTCCACGCCGACTTCCAGGCCACGCAAGGCTTTTTGGAAGGACTCTTGGAAGGTGCGACCCATCGCCATCACCTCGCCCACCGATTTCATCTGGGTGGTCAAACGGCTGTCAGCGGTTGGGAATTTTTCAAAAGCAAAACGTGGAATTTTGGTGACCACGTAGTCGATTGAGGGCTCAAAAGAAGCTGGTGTTGCGCCGCCTGTGATGTCATTGCGCAATTCGTCGAGTGTGTAGCCTACAGCCAACTTGGCTGCCACCTTGGCGATCGGAAAACCTGTGGCCTTAGAAGCCAAAGCGGATGAGCGCGAGACCCGAGGATTCATCTCAATGACGATCATGCGGCCGTCTATGGGGTTGATGGAGAACTGAACGTTGGAGCCCCCCGTGTCCACACCAATTTCACGCAACACAGCCAACGAGGCGTTGCGCATGATTTGGTATTCCTTGTCGGTCAAGGTTTGCGCTGGGGCCACGGTGATGGAGTCACCCGTGTGCACGCCCATGGGGTCCAAGTTCTCTATCGAACAAACAATGATGCAGTTGTCCGCTTTGTCGCGCACCACTTCCATCTCGTATTCTTTCCAGCCAAGCAAAGACTCTTCTATCAATAACTCGTTGGTGGGCGAAGCCTCCAGGCCGCGCTTACAGATGGTCTCGAATTCTTCCGGATTGTAGGCAATGCCGCCACCCGTGCCACCCAAAGTGAAGCTGGGACGAATGACGGTGGGAAAACCCAACGTCTTTTGCACGTCCCAGGCCTCTTCCATGCTGTGGGCGATGCCGGAACGGGCCGATCCAAGACCGATCTTGGTCATGGCATCTTTGAACTTCAGACGGTCTTCTGCTTTATCGATGGCCTCTGGTGTCGCACCAATCAACTCGACTTTGTATTTTTCCAGCACGCCGTTGTGCCACAGGTCTAACGCGCAGTTCAGCGCAGTTTGCCCACCCATGGTGGGCAAGATCGCGTCGGGACGTTCTTTGGCAATGATCTTTTCAACCGTTTGCCAAGTGATGGGCTCGATGTAAGTGACGTCTGCCGTGGCAGGGTCGGTCATGATCGTGGCAGGATTGCTGTTGATCAAGATGACTTTGTAGCCCTCTTCGCGTAAAGCTTTACAAGCTTGAACACCAGAGTAATCGAACTCACAGGCCTGGCCAATGATGATGGGGCCAGCGCCTATGATGAGAATGCTTTTGAGATCGGTCCGCTTTGGCATGTTATTTTTTCCCCATCAAGTTGATGAAGCGATCAAAAAGATAGGCAATGTCGTGCGGGCCGGGCGATGCTTCAGGGTGACCTTGGAAGCAGAACGCGGGCTTGTCAGTGCGGGCCAAGCCCTGCAAAGTGCCGTCAAACAAAGACACGTGCGTGGCACGCAAGTTGGCGGGTAATGATTTTTCATCCACCGCAAAACCATGGTTTTGGCTGGTAATGGAAACACGACCAGAGTCAAGTTCTTTTACGGGATGGTTCGCACCATGGTGGCCAAACTTCATCTTGAAGGTTTTAGCGCCGCTGGCCAAAGCCATGATCTGGTGTCCAAGGCAAATGCCGAAAGTCGGAGTGCCGGTTTCGATCAACTCAGCAGCCGCTGCAATCGCGTAGTCGCAAGGCTGTGGATCGCCAGGTCCATTGGACAAGAAGAAGCCATCGGGTTTGTATTTGAGCACTTCTGCAGCTGGCGTCTTAGCGGGCACCACGGTCACTTTACAACCGCGCTCGGCCAACATGCGCAAGATGTTTTTCTTCACACCAAAGTCATAGGCGACGACATGGAACTTAGGCGCGGCCAGGCTGCCATAGCCTTGGCCTAAAACCCATTCGGTTTGCGTCCATTCATACGGTTGTGCCACTGTCACCTTTTGCGCCAAATCAAGACCAGCCATGTTGGGCGCGCCTTTGGCAGCGGCCACAGCTTGATCGATCAGAGCTTGCGTCACAGCTTGACCTTTTGCCAAGCCCAGGATGGCCCCGTTTTGTGCACCCTTGGTCCGCAAAATGCGTGTGAGTTGACGGGTGTCGATGTTGGCAATCGCAACAGTACCGGCATCCATCAAATAGTTAGACAAAGTTTGGTGTGAGCGGAAGTTACTCGCAATCAAAGGCAGATCTTTGATGATCAAGCCTGCAGCATGGACTTTTTCAGCCTCGATATCTTCCGAGTTGACACCATAGTTGCCGATGTGCGGGTACGTCAAAGTGACGATCTGCTGGCAGTAGCTAGGGTCAGTAAGGATTTCTTGGTAACCAGTGAGGGCGGTGTTAAACACCACTTCGCCGATGGTAGAGCCATTAGCTCCGATCGAGTTGCCGATAAAGACCGTGCCGTCTGCGAGCGCCAAAATGGCGGGCGGGAAGGTTCCCTGAAGAGACAAAAGCACTGGGTTCTCCGGTTGGTTTCGGGTACGCCCCAGACGCAAGAAAGTTAGACTCTCAGAGCGACTGCTTCAGGTGGGAGTTGGCTTGGACGAGCTGGTGCGTACGGGTTGATGCGGGAAAGCCTCTCATTATAGCCGCCCAAGCCCCAAAAAGGCTTACGTCGCCATACAAAATCTGCATTCACAAAGCAGAAGTCAAAGCTGCTGAGGCACTGGCATGCAAGCAAATTGCAGCGGCGCTGGCCACATTCAGAGACTCCTCCCCGCCGGGCTGCGCAATGCGCACCTGCAGTTGGGCCAGCGCCATAATTTCCTTACAAACCCCCTGCCCTTCGTGGCCCATGACCCAAGCGCAGACCAATGGCAAACCTTGTTGAGCCAACAATTGGTGCAAAAACGGCCCTTTATGACAGCTGGTCGTGATCAGGGGGGTGTCCAACTGAGACAGGCAGTCTAGCGAGCAGCCCTCAATCAAATTCATACCGAAATGCGCCCCCATGCCTGCGCGAAGTACTTTAGCGGACCACAATGCCGCTGTGCCCTTCATGGCCAGCACCTGCTTGAAACCAAAGGCAGATGCGCTGCGCAAAATGGCGCCTACATTGCCTGCATCCTGGACACGGTCCAAGACGACAGTAGGCATAGAAGGTAAGACTTGAGGGTCTTGCGGATAGTCCAAAACAAAACCCATCTGAGCCGGGGACTCCAGGCTACTGAGGCTGGCGAAAAGCGTGTCCGGCACCACAAAAATTTGCTCACAAATATCGCGCCATGCCAGATCTGCACTTTGCCAAACGCCCTGGGTTATCACGACCTGCAAGGGCTTGACACCCCGCTCCAAGGCGGCGCGGCAAAGATGATCACCTTCGAGCCAAATTTTGCCCAGCTTTCGATAAGCTGAAGGGTCTTGAGCAAGTCGCCGAATACTTTTGAGCAACGGGTTATCGCGAGAGGTGACTTCAATCATCGAAGGACCTTGGTCACAGGCGCAAAAGAGCGACGATGCAAGGGTGTGGCGCCGTGGGCATTCAAAGCGTCCAGATGCTGCTTGGTGCCATAGCCCTTGTGTTGGTCAAAACCATACAAAGGAAATTCTTGGTGCATGGTGGCGCACAGGCGGTCGCGGTGAACTTTCGCCAAAATGGATGCCGCTGAAATGGCCTTAACTTTCGCATCGCCCTGCACAATGGCTTCAGCCAAAATGTCTAACTTGGGCAAACGATTGCCATCCACCAATACCAGCTGGGGCTTCAGTCGCAAACCCTCCACCGCCCTTTTCATGGCGAGCAAGGTGGCTTGCAAGATATTCAGGGTATCAATTTCTTCCACCGAAGCTTGTGCAATCGAAAAGCACAAAGCTTTTGCACGTATTTCATCAAACAATTTTTCGCGCCGTTTTTCACTGAGCTTCTTAGAGTCTGCCAATCCGTGAATCGGATGCAGGTCATCCAAAATCACGGCTGCAGCCACAACGGGGCCGGCCAGAGGGCCGCGACCAGCCTCATCGACGCCAGCCATCAAGCCAGGCACATCCCAGGCCAATGGGGGCTGTTCAACGGGAAAGGACTTTTTGGATCGCATTGGAAGCAAGTTGAGAGGTGTCACGCATCAGGTTTTGATGCAGTTGCGTGAAACGCTGTTGAAGACTTTGTATTTTCGCAGGCTTGCTCAACCAGTCCAATACCGCATCAGCCATCGCTACAGGTGTGGCTTGCTCCTGAAGCAGTTCAGGCACCACGAAATCCTGGCACAAAATATTAGGAAGTCCCACCCAAGGCTGCAATTTCTGGCGCTTCATCACCTGCCAGCTTAACCAGTTCATGTTGTAGGCAATGACCATGGGTTTTTTGAAAAGCGCCGCCTCTAATGTGGCTGTGCCACTGGCAATCAAAGTCACATCGCAAGCGGCCAAAGCGTTATGCGACTGACCACTGAGGACTTTAATATGGAGGCTCATACCATTCATAGTCACAATGTTTTCGATCCGGTGATGAAGGGCTGGGATGGCCGGCAAGACAAACTGCAACTCAGGCTGGACATTCAGCATGTGCCTGCTGGCTTTCACAAATCGATCAGCCAGATAATCAATTTCAGAAGAACGGCTGCCAGGCAGCAAAGCCACTACGGGTCGATCACCATGCAGGCCCAATGCAACCCGCGCCTGTGCCTGATCTGCCTGCATGGGAATGGCCTGGGCAAGGGGGTGCCCGACGTAAGTTGCATCAATACCGTGCAAAGCCAGCAAGCCCTCTTCAAAAGGAAAAATGCACAGAACGTGGTCCACGCTCCGTCGAATTTTATCGATGCGATCTGCACGCCAAGCCCATATAGAAGGGCAGACAAAATGAACCGTCGGCACCCCTTGCGCTTTCAAATCACGCGCCAAGTCCAAATTAAAATCTGGCGCATCAACCCCAATGAAAACATCAGGCTTGTCCTCGAGCAATCGGTTGCGCAGTTGACGACGAATACCCACAATTTCGCGGTAATGCCGAAGCACCTCGACATAACCTCTTACGGCAAGTTTTTCATAGGGCCACCAAGCCTCGAATCCTTGCGCTTGCATACGCGGGCCACCAATGCCAAAGGAATGTGCTTCCGGCCATCGTTGTGCAAGTCCTTTTATCAACAATCCTGCTAGCAGATCACCCGATGGCTCACCGGCGACCATGGCAAACGACAAAGCCCCCGAAGGGGCTTGTGGGGCGGAATGCACAAACGGTGACACGTGGTTCTTCAACGAACAATGCCACGCTGTGCAGTTGTGTGAGCGAGAAAACCCAGCATCATCTGGATATCATCTGCCGCCTCTGGGTGACTGTCTAACAAGGTGGCCATTTTGATTTGAGCGGCCTGCAATGTCAGGTCCTCTCGGTACAAGCACTTGTGAAGGGCTTTGACTGCAGCAATCCGATCTGCGGAAAACCCCCGGCGCCTCAGGCCTTCAAAATTCATGGAGCGCGCTTTAGCAGGTTGTCCTTGTGCCATCACAAAAGGTGGCAAGTCAGCAAACAACAAAGAATTCATAGCCGTGAAGCTGTGCGCCCCCAGGCGGCAAAACTGGTGAACCACCGTAAAGCCACCCAAAATAACCCAATCCTCCACCACGACGTGTCCTGCTAACTGGGTGTTATTGGCGAAAATAGTGTGATTCCCGACCTGGCAGTCGTGAGCCAGATGTACGTAGGCCATGATCCAATTGTCATTACCCACACGGGTCACGGCTTTGTCTCCAGGAGAGCCGATATTGAAGGTGCAAAATTCACGAACAGTGTTGCGGTCGCCGATGATCAACTCGCAAGGTTCACCGTTGTATTTTTTGTCCTGCGGTACTGCACCGATCGAGTTGAACTGGAAAATCCGGTTATCAGTGCCTATGGTCGTGTGTCCTTCGATTACACAATGACCGGCGACAGTTGTACCCGCACCGATTTTGACATTCGGGCCGATCAAACTGTAAGGACCAATCGAGGCTGTCGAGTCGATTTCAGCGCCCTTGTCGATGATGGCTGTGGGATGAATCAGCGACATGATGTCGTCTACCTCAAGCGATTTTGCGCATGGTGCACATCAATTCGGCCTCTACAGCCAACTGTTCACCGACCATGGCACGAGACTTGAACTTGAAAATACCAGCTTTCATGCGGTCCAAAGTCACATCCAGAATGAGTTGATCACCGGGTTCAACCGGTCGCTTAAAACGTGCCCCATCAATGCCGGCAAAGTAATAAACAGTTTTGTCGTCAGGTGTTTCGCCTAGCGTATCGAACGCCAATAAAGCCGCAGCTTGCGCCAAGGCTTCAAGCATCAGTACCCCTGGCATCACTGGACGATGGGGAAAATGACCTGTGAAAAAAGGCTCGTTCATGGTCACATTTTTCAGTGCACGAATTCGGACGCCCTTTTCAATCTCCAAAACACGATCGACCAGTAAGAAAGGATAACGGTGCGGCAGCTGCTTGAGAATTTGATGAATGTCCATCATGGTGAGGGTTCCTTTTTATTTGAATTTTCCAAGGCTTTCAGCCTTTCGCGCAGTCGATACAACTGTTTGAGACTGGCTGCATTTTTTTCCCAAGTCGCATTGTCATCAATGGGGAACATACCGGTGTATTGACCGGGTTTGAGTATTGAACGGGTGACGACAGAAGCCGCAGAAACATGAACGCCATCCACCAATGTCAAATGACCAAGCACCACCGCGCCCCCACCCACGGTGCAATGCGCACCAATACGCGCACTGCCAGCCACGCCAACGCAACCGGCCATGGCTGTATGCGCACCGACATGCACGTTATGACCGATTTGAATCAAATTATCGAGCTTTACACCGTCTTCAATGACGGTATCTTCAATTGCACCCCGGTCGATACAGGTATTTGCGCCAATTTCAACATCATTGCCAATACGCACAGCGCCCAGTTGCTCTATTTTTTCCCAAGTGCCTTGATGCTGTGCAAAACCAAAACCATCCGCACCGATCACAACACCTGAATGCAAAATACAACGATCACCCACCACACAATCTTCACCTATTGTGATGCGCGATTTGAGATGGGTGTGGGCACCGATGCGAGCCCCCTTCTCCACCACGCACAAAGGGCCGATGATGGCCGTCGGATCGATATACGCCAACGGATCAACCACTGCGCTCAAATGTACGCCCGCCGTTGCTGCCGGGGTCAAATAGCTCTTCCACAAGCGCGTTAAACGCGCGAAATAAAGATAAGGGTCAAGCGTCACGATGCATGCGCCACGGGCACGCGCCACGTCTTCAAAAGCTGGCGCCACAATAACGCAGGCTGCCAAGGAAGTTGGCAATTGAGATTGGTATTTGGAATGGCTTAAAAAACTGATCTGCGCAGCTGTTGCAGACTCAAGCGAATTCAAACCTTCGATCTCAATATCAGGGGCGCCATAGAGGGTCCCGCCGAGTGATTGAATGATGTCTCCAAGCTTTAAGAGCACGAGTTTCAATCAATCCGGAATTGAAATTTATTTGGCGCTGGAAGCGTTGAGCGCTTTGATCACTTTTTCAGTGATGTCATGCTTAGGATTCATATAAACAGCTTCTTGAAAAATTGCATCGTATTTTTCAGCTTCAGCCACTTGTTTAACAGCTCGGTTGGCTCGCTCAATGACCAATTGCTGCTCTTCATTTTTACGGGTGTTCAAATCTTCCTGAAACTCTCGGCGTTTGCGCTGAAACTCTCTGTCTTGATCAATCAATTGCTTTTGGCGAGCGGTACGCTGGCTTTCGGACAAGGTGGGGGCTTCGCGTTCGAATTTTTCAGAGGCCGTCTTTAATGTATTACCAGTGTCGACAAGTTCTTTTTCACGCCGGGAAAATTCCTGCTCTAGTTTGGCCTGAGCCGCTTTGGCCGAGCTCGTTTCCCGAAAAATTCTGTCTGTATTGACAAAGCCAATTTTGATTTCTTGCGCATGCGCAGCCACCACAAAACAAGTTGTAGCGATTCCGAACCACAGGGTTTGACGTAAAGTTTTCATTAAAAAGAGGTTCCAATCTGGAATTGCAATTGTTGAATTTTATCCATACTCTGTTTGCGAACAGGTATGGCATAGGAAAAACGAAGCGGCCCCATGGGCGAAATCCAGCTCAATCCGATGCCCATTGAAGCGCGAAGTTCCTTGGTCGTCACGGCCTCATGCTCGCCAAAAGCGCGGCCCACATCGGTAAAGGCAAACATACGAAGGGTTCTGTCGTTGCCAGCACCGGGGAACGGGGCATTGAGTTCAGCATTCATGACAATCTTTTTGGAACCACCCAAATAAATGCTGTTCAGCGTGTCTGAAGGCCCCAGTGTTGATTGCTCAAAACCACGAACACTGCCCAAGCCACCGACATAAAAGTTCTTAAAAATAGGGTATGGACGACCTGAAAGTCCTTGCCCATAACCCAAATCAGTATTGAATGCAAAAGTGTATTTTTTGGTTATGGGAATGTACTGTTGGAATTGGTAACTGGTTCGCACGTAACGCACATCACCCGCAAAACTCACATCCGCATTGAACCGTTGGAGTTGACCATTGGTGGGCACCAAAGCACTGTCTCGACCATCGCGAGCCCAACCCAGCGTGAGCGGAAGTGAATTACTGGTGTAGCCGAATTTCTGTGCAAAGTCGATATACGTATTGGGCAGATTAGTCCCTGGATTGATCGTCGTTTGTTCAAAATTAGCACCTACAAAAACAGTATCTCGCTCAGAGATAGGAACGCCAAACCGCACGCCGGCCCCTGTGCTGACGAGGTTGTAAGAATTCAAATCAATCAAGTAGGGACGGGTTGTTCTTTGGAAAACGTCAAATGTTCTAGAAACACCTTCAGGCGTAAAAAATGGATCTGTGGTACTCAGCACCAATGCACGGTTGTACCGACTGGTGTTCACTTGAATACCCAAATAATTACCCGAGCCAAATGCGTTGTCCTGCTGAATACCAAAAGTGAGCGTCACTTTTTCAGTCGAAGAATAGCCCGCTCCCAATGAAACGCTCCCAGTCGGTTTTTCCATCACGGTGATGGTTAAATCCACTTGATCAGAAGTCCCCGCGACCTCCTGGGTTTCAATGTTGACATCGGTGAAATAACCCAAACGATCAACGCGGTCACGGGATAATTTAATCTTGTCCCCGTCATACCAAGCCGACTCCAATTGGCGAAATTGCCGACGAATAACTTCATCCCGAGTTCGGTTGTTGCCTGCCACTAAAATCCGACGAACGTAAGCGCGTCGTGAGGGCTCCGCTTGAAGCACAAAACTGACGCGGTTATTCACTCTGTCAATGACAGGGCGGGGCTCTATACGCGCAAACGCATAACCAAAGCGTCCGAAATAATCGGTAAAGGCTTTGGTTGTTTCTGTCACGGTTTCGGAGTTGTAGGGCTGGCCGGGCTTCATTTTGACCAAGGTTTTGAACTCTTCTTCCTTGCCCAGGTAATTGCCCTCCAACTGGATATCAGACACCACAAAACGCTCTCCCTCAGTGATGTTGATGGTCACTGCAATTTCTTGTTTGTCTGGAGAAATGGCGACTTGCGTCGAGTCGATTCGGAATTCCAAATAACCACGCGAAAGGTAGTAAGACCGCAGCGACTCCAAATCGGCATTGAGCTTGGTTCGGGAGTAACGATCTGATTTTGTGTACCAACTCAACCATCCGCCAGTGTCCAAATTGAACAGGTCACGCAAGGTGCCTTCGTCGAAAGCCTTATTGCCTGTCACCCGGATTTGCTTGATTTTTGCAGGGCCCCCTTCCGTGACTGTGAAAGTCAACCGCACACGGTTACGTTCTATGGGGGTCACGGTGGTCACAACCTCAGAGCCATAAAGACTGCGGTTAATGTATTGGCGCTTGAGTTCTTGTTCAGCTTTGTCTGTCAATGCCTTGTCATAAGGACGGCCTTCAGACAGACCAATTTCTTTCAGTGCTTTAGAAAGAACATCTTTGTCAAACTCTTTCAGACCCGCAAACTCGACACCCGACACCGTAGGCCGTTCTTCCACAATCACGACCAAAACATCGCCTTCTGTCTCTAAGCGAACATCTTTAAAAAGACCGAGACTAAACAAGGCTCTAATGGCTGCGGCACCCTTTTCATCGTTGTAAATTTCTCCCACACGAACGGGCAATGACGCAAAAATGGTTCCGGATTCGACCCGTTGAAGTCCCTCGACGCGAATATCCTTGACCGAGAAAGGTTCTGCTGCCCAGCCAGAAACCGAAGACCACGCCAAGGTGACCATCGCAACCAACTGGCGAAGGCGATAGGAATTGAAATGCAGTGTCATCATGGTGAAATTTCAGTAAATTCGAAGGCTGACCGGAAAAAGGGAAAAAATGGCTTTGACATCATCGCCAAAGGCGCATTCCATCATTGACCAAGGCTGTAGCCATCAGAGCGAGTAGCAGCACCAGTCCCACTTTTTGTAATACATTCATCCAGTCCGAAGACACCGGCTTGCCTGTCAGCAACTCCCAAAGATAATACATCAGGTGCCCACCGTCCAGCATCGGCAAAGGTAACAGATTGAGAAGACCCAGGCTGACACTCAGAAAACCTAAAAAACCAACATAAGCGGTCCACCCGATGCTTGCAGATCGGCCGGCTTGATCAGCAATCGCCAAAGGCCCACCCAGCTGGTCCATGCTGCCTTGTCCCGTCAACATGCCGTAAATCACCTGCCCTGTTAATTCAGTCAGGGAAGCCACTTTTTGAAAACCCAAATACAGGCTTTCAACAATGCCGTGGTCGACCCAAACCGTAGCAGGTGACGCCCCCACAACGGCACCAATGCGGCCCGTCAAAGTGCCAGCTTGGCTCACGACCAAGGGTTGCAAGTCAAGCACCATGGCCTGGCCACCCCTTTCAACGACCAACTCAAGCGAAACCGCACGCCCACTATCAATCGATTTACGAATGATTTGGCGCAAAAACTGTGCGTCTGCAATGTCTCGCCCATTCACCTTTAAAACCCTGTCCCCCTCTCGTAAACCGCCTCGAGCGGCTGGACTGTCTGGTTCTATCCGTCCCACTTTGGCAGGTGCCTGCGGGCCTTCAAAACCCCATAAAACCAATGGCGACAATTTATCAACGGCTGAAAGTGGTTGGGCGATCTCAAGGGGCAAACGAATCGATCGAGCGGCATTTTGAGGCGATTGAGGGTCACGAACCTCCAAAACGATATCCTGGGCGCTGCGCGCAGCTTCAAGGGCCATCACATGTAAATCGTTATAAGACGCGATGGATGTTGAAGGCAATTCAGGCCACTCGCTCTCCTTAGGCGGCACCAGAGTCGCACCCGTCACGAGCTCTCCGCCCATAAAACCCGCTTTTTCTGCAACGGATTGCGCGACAGGGGTAGACAAGATCGCGACAGGCTCGGCCTGCCCCCACCATGCTGTAACGGCAAATAACAAGCTGGCCAAGATCAGGTTCGCCAAGGGTCCGGCAGCCACGATCAAAGTACGGGCCAGCAAGGTTTTTCGATTGAACGCGCGGTGACGTTCTGCAGGATCAACAGGGCCTTGAGACTCATCCAGCATGGACACATAACCGCCCATCGGCAACCAGCCGATGGTCATTTCGGTTTCTTGACTTTGTTGCGGACTCGACTTTCGCCAACGCAACACGGGACGACCTAAACCGATCGAAAAACGCAAGACTTTGACGTCAAAAGCCAAGGCCATACGGTAATGACCCCATTCGTGCACCGACACCAAAAGCATCAAGGCAAACATGAAAGCAAGAAAAGTCGACATCAGGTCTGCAGTTGACGAACGTGGGCCGATGCATGCGCACGACTTTCCTGATCAAGGGCCAACAAGTCCTCTAACGATTCAGGAGCGGTGAAGGAGGCCGCGGCCAAACTGGCCTGGTTCACCGCATGAATCTGATCGAATCGAATCTGTCCCGCTAAAAATGCAGCAACGGCAATCTCATTGGCCGCGTTCAAAACAGCACATGTCCCAAAACGGGCATCCAACGACTCCCAAGCCAGCTTTAATCCTGGGAAACGCAAACCATGGTCATGCTCATGCAGCGACTCAAAGGTCATCGGCGCCAGCTGTCGAAAATCCAGCGCTGATGCACCAGACTCGACGCGCTCAGGCCAGCTCAAACCGTAGGCGATGGGAACACGCATATCAGGTGTGCCCATTTGAGCCACTACCGAAGCGTCTTTGTACTGAACCATTGAATGGATCACGCTCTGAGGATGAATCACCACCTCAATTTGATGGGATTGAACCCCAAACAAATACCGTGCTTCTATCACTTCCAAAGCCTTGTTCATCATTGTGGCGGAGTCCACGGAAATTTTACGCCCCATGACCCAATTGGGGTGCGCGCAAGCTTGCTCTGGCGTGACATCACGCAAGGTTTCGACCGGCCGTGCACGAAAAGGCCCACCCGATGCAGTCAAAATAATTTTGTCAATCCGTTCAACCCAAGTGGCCGGGTCTTCAGGCAAAGACTGAAATATCGCTGAATGCTCACTGTCGATGGGCAATAGAGTGGCGCCGCCTTGTTTGACGGCCGATAAAAAAACATCTCCGCCAACGACCAAGGCCTCTTTGTTGGCAAGCAAAAGCCGCTTACCTGCATGAGCCGCTGCAAGGCACGGCGCTAGACCGGCGGCCCCGACAATGGCGGCCATCACCGCATCGACTTGGGGGTGCGATGAAATCTCCACCAAAGCCTTAGCGCCCCACATGACCTTCACACTCAAACCTTCGGCTTTTGCTCGCTCTGCCAAACGCCGGCCTGCATCCTCTTGAGCCATCACGGCAAATTCAGGTGAGAACTGAATGCACTGGGAAAGTAACAGATCAACTTGTGTGGACGCGCTCAAAGCAAACACCTTGAACCGATCAGGATGTCGGGCAATCACATCGAGCGTATTGCCACCAATGGAGCCTGTCGAACCTAAAACGGTAATTTGTTGTTGCATTGGAATTCCTAAATAGACACCCAGTTTACGAGGACCAAGTCATGATCATCATGGCCAAGGGCAAGGTGGGTATCAAGGCATCCACGCGGTCCAGTACCCCACCGTGACCGGGAAGCAAGCCAGAACTGTCCTTCACGCCTGCGCTTCGTTTGATCAACGACTCCACCAAATCACCAACGACGCTCATGGTCGTCATGAAAACCAATGCAGCCAACCAAAACCACCAGCCTTGACGCCACAAACGGGTGTGAAAACTCGGATCAGCAAACTCAAAGTACTGATCCGCTTGTATCCAACACAAAGAAACCAACAACACCCCCGCCATCCCGCCCCATACGCCCTCCCAGGTTTTACCTGGGCTGATGGAGGCGGCCAATTTGGAGTGGCTCCAGCGCCCCCCCAAGGCACGACCTGCGAAATAGGCAAACACGTCAGCAGCCCACACCAAAACCAAAATAGACAGCAAAAAATTGGGCCCTGTCCAACGGGCTTGTGCGAGGGCTAACCAGGCAAAGCACAAAGCCAAGAGTCCCA
>CANBWK010000007.1 GCA_947373105.1 Comamonadaceae bacterium
ACCGTGGAGTAGTTAAGTTTTTGAATCATGTTGACGACCTGACAGCCATTTGCCTTAACGCCCAAACCGGCCTCAGCTTAAGATTTCCGAATTGGTGACGATTTATGACTGAATATGCGAAAAATGGCTTAGGAACATGATGTTTTCAAGATCGATTCTCATGGTGCTCAGTGTGTCTGTGCTCATGGCTTGCGGGGGTGGATCCATGTCCAATGGACCAGCGCCGTCGACCATCACCAACGGCCCAGCGCCATCGACCATCACCATGGGTTCGACAACGCCTAATACATCGACAGTTCCCGTAGTCGCTAATCCAGCAGTTGCACAAAGTACAGACTATATTGATTTTGCTAAATTTTGGGATGAGAATATAAAAACTGGATACAGCAGAAGTGGTGGATTAACTGCTTTCAGTTTTAAAGATTTTGCATCTGTAAAACTAAGTTCAGTAGTTAAAGAGTTGAGCGTTGCAAATGGCGTCACCACACTGAAGATTTATCACTTAGCGCATGGCGCTAATAATGGGGATAGAGTCAATTTTTCGAAAATTGATTCTACGCCGCATGGCATTATTAAAGAAATAATGAATGGCTCTTTTGAATTATTTGATGTCACTCCTGAATATTATTCCATCAATGTAAAATATGTCGCTAAAAATAGTTTGGCAACTGAATTCATTGCCGATGCGACTTACAAATACAAAGAATGTACGGGTTACCAAAGTGTCAAACAATTGCCACCAGATAATTCTGTGGCCTCACTTAAATTTGGCATTGTTTCTGCAATACGAGTAGCTTTCACAGTGAATACCAATTTGATGGGTTGTAGCCCAGAAAAAAGTAACTTCACAACATATAAGTATTTCACGGATGGTATTTCTTCATCTGGCGAAAATATAAAATTCGCTCCACTGGGGCAAGACATCGTAGGTGGCATGTACTCGGTTGTGGATGGCACTTTTGCCATTCCTTCCGGCACATTGAAATCAGGTGGTTCTGGAAAAATAGCCTCCATGACCAACTACTCGGACATCACGAGAACAGTCAAACAAGGGAAAACAGAAGTTTCATACAGTGTTCTGCCGCATACATCGCAATCGGTATTTTTGCAGATCATTTCGAAGACCTTTGATAACAGTGGTAAGGTTCTGAATACAGTATTGGATACTTATGGTAAAAGCACTTTGACCGCAGATCCAAATTACAATCTTGTTCAAACCTTAGTTACTTATAATAACCCCAATCGAAATGAGGTAGATATAGTCTATTCAGCCAATTCAATGGATGTGAAGCCAGCCGATTTAACAGGGATCGGTACCCTTCAGGGCACACCCAATGGCAAGCATAATTGGACTTTTGTTCCTATTGACCTTACAAACGTAAAATCTGCAAAGACAATAACCATCATCATTAAATTGGAAAACGGCAAGAGTGCAGCTAATTATGATATTTTTGCGACTGGAAACCCGCAACTGAATCCTAATGGGAAACCTATTGGATCGTTGGCAAATACATACGATGCACCTCCTGGTAGCAATACCACGCTTAAATATACTTTGGATAATAATTTTGTAAAAACATATTATCTGGCTATTGAGGGGAATTGGCTTTCTGCAGCCACTGACACCAATTCATACTTCTATGGAATTTGGATTGATTAGATGTCGCATCCCGCAAACCGCCATTGTACAGTTGACGACTTTGCTTGTGATTCAACATGCTCAATGAGATGACGCCCCATCTTGAAGTCAGACAATCCGATGTCCATGGTCGAGGTGTGTTTGCACTGATTAATTTCGCTGAGGGTGCCATTCTGATCGACTATGCGGGCGAGGTGATTTCCATGCAAGAGGCGATTCGTCGCCATCCACACGACCCGAATGAACCTGACCATACCTTTTACTTTCACATCGACGATGAACACGTCATCGATGGTTTGTATGGCGGCAATGCATCTCGCTGGATCAACCATTCTTGTCGACCTAATTGCGAGCCAGATGAGGTGAATGGCGGCATTGTCATCAAGGCTTTGCGCACTATCTGGCCAGGTGAGGAGTTGACGTTTGATTACGACTTGTTCAGCGACGAGCCGATGACGGACGCACTCAAGGCACGCTATGCCTGTCGCTGCGGTACTAAAAAGTGCCGAGGGACCATGTTGGGTTTCACTGCATAGGCGACTCAGTGTGATGCATCAGGCTGCGGGCCAGCGCTTCACCTACTTTGATGCCATCAACACCTGCCGACAAAATGCCGCCTGCATAGCTGGCACCCTCTCCGGCAGGGTAAAGACCTTGCGTGTTCAGACTTTGAAAATCCTCGCCCCGACTGATTTTGAGAGGGGATGACGTGCGCGTTTCAACGCCTGTCATCACCGCATCGTGCATGTCAAAGCCTTTGATCTTGCGGCCAAATACCGGCAGCGCTTCGCGCATGGCCTCGATTGCGTAGGGGGGCAATACATCCGATAAGTCACCCAGCCGTATCCCGGGTTTATAAGAGGGCACCACACTGCCCAGTTGGGTTGAGGGCCGTTGGGCCATAAAGTCACCGACCAATTGCCCCGGTGCTTCGTAGGCACCGCCGCCAACGGCAAAAGCCAAGCTTTCGAGTTGCCTTTGCAGCACGATGCCCGCCAACGGGTGCGATTGTTTGGGCTGCTGCGCGGCCAGTTGCATAGCCTCTTGGGCCAGAGCTGGTCCGGTGTTTTCGCCAAAGGCGGCAATCCAGGCCGATGTATCCAACGGAAAGTCGCTGGGTTCAATGGCAACCACCAAGCCTGCGTTGGCATTGCGCTCGTTGCGTGAATATTGGCTCATGCCATTGGTCACCACGCGGCCATGCTCGCTGGTGGCGGCCACCACGGTGCCACCGGGGCACATGCAAAAGCTGTAGACCGCGCGGCCGTTTTGCGCGTGGTGTACCAGTTTATAGTCGGCTGCACCGAGCAGGGGGTGACCGGCATGGCGGCCCCAACGGGCTTGGTCGATCACGCTTTGCGGGTGCTCGATGCGAACGCCAATTGAGAACGCTTTGGCTTGCATGAAGACACCGCGTTCATGCAGCATGGCAAAGGTGTCGCGTGCGCTGTGCCCCAGCGCCAACACCGCATGGCGTGTGCGAACTAAACTGGATTGACCGCTGCGCAGGTCGAGCACTTGCAGGCCGGTCAATTGGCGGCCTTGCGGTGTGGGGGTGATCTGAACATCGGTGACCCGATGTTCAAAAAGTATCTCACCCCCTAAAGCGATGATTTGTGCACGCAGGTGCTCAACCACCTTGACCAATTTGAAGGTGCCAATGTGCGGGTGCGCTGCGTACAAAATTTCAGCGGGTGCGCCGGCTTGAACAAACTCGTTCATTACCTTGCGGCCCAAATGGCGCGGATCCTTGATTTGGCTGTACAACTTGCCGTCCGAGAAGGTGCCTGCACCACCTTCGCCGAATTGCACATTGCTTTCTGCGTTCAGTACTTTTTTGCGCCACAAGTTCCAAGTGTCTTTGGTGCGTTGGCGAACGGTGGTGCCGCGTTCGATCACGATGGGTTTGAAGCCCATTTGGGCAAGTACCAAGGCGGCAAACATGCCACAAGGTCCAAAGCCGACCACCACTGGGCGTTCCCCTTCTTGCTCACCAAAGTGAGCAGGGGCATGGCAGGGAGCGGTCCAGTCCATATCGGGAGTGGCCTGGATGTGGGGGTGATCTGCATGTTGCGCCAGCACAAGGCGCTCTTGCTGGGTGTCTTTCAATTGCACATCGACAATGAAAACCGCCAGGATATCGGCCTTGCGGGCATCAAAGCTGCGTTTGAAGACATTCAGAGAGATCAATTCAGTGGGATCAAGTCCCAAGGCTTGCGCCGCCTTTTGACGCAGGGCATCTTCGGGGTGGGGCGGCGGGACGCGGTCGGCGTCGGTCTCATGGGGTGCATCGGCAGCCCGACGAGATTCGACCGGCAGTGCGGTCAGCGGCAGTTTGAGTTCAGAAATTCGGATCATGGTGGCCTCGCAGGCTTGTGGTTATCAAGCAGAGGCCCTCATTATCCAAGATGTCGCACTGGGTTGAGTGCGACTTGTTTGATTTAAACGTTGGGCAAAAAACCTTCAATGGACAGGTAGCGCTCGCCGGTGTCGTAGTTGAAACCCAGCACCGTTGCGCCTGCAGGCAGGTCAGGCAATTTTTGGGCAATGGCGGCCAAAGTCGCGCCAGACGAAATGCCGACCAACAGGCCTTCTTCACTTGCCGAACGGCGGGCATACTCACGCGCCGCTTCGGCCTCTACTTGGATCACGCCATCTAGCAAACTGGTGTCCAGGTTCATGGGAATAAATCCTGCACCAATGCCTTGAATCGGATGGGGCGCGGGTGCGCCTCCGGAGATGACAGGGGATGCTGAAGGCTCAACCGCATACACCTTGAGATTCGGGAACTTGGCCTTCAAAACGCGGGCTGTGCCGCTGAGGTGGCCGCCCGTGCCTACGCCGGTAATTAAGGCGTCTATGCCTTGGGGAAAGTCGGCCAATATTTCTTGCGCGGTGGTGCGCACATGGACATCGATGTTGGCGGGGTTTTCAAATTGTTGGGGCATCCAGGACCCCGGTGTTTGAGCGATCAACTCCTGTGCACGGGCAATGCAGCCTTTCATGCCTTTTTCACGGGGCGTCAAATCAAAGCTGGCGCCATAGGCCAGCATCAAGCGACGCCGCTCAACGCTCATGCTGTCGGGCATGACCAGAATCAGTTTGTAGCCTTTGACGGCCGCCACCATGGCCAGGCCAATGCCAGTGTTGCCTGAGGTGGGCTCAATGATGGTGCCGCCAGGTTTCAAGGCGCCGGATTTTTCGGCAGCCTCGACCATGGCCAAAGCGATACGGTCTTTGATTGAGCCGCCTGGATTGCTGCGTTCTGACTTGATCCACACATTCGCGCCAGCGCCAAACAGGCGGTTGATGCGCACATGGGGGGTGTTGCCGATGGTCTCAAGAATGTTTTGGGCTTTCATGGAGTCTCCTGTTTGAGTTTGTTGTCTTGCGTGATATCTGGTTTATTTTGACGCATTTCTGAGATTGTTTTTGGCATATGGTTATGCATGCAAGCGATAATGCGTGCGTGGAGCTCGCCAGACCGCCGCTGGTGCAAGGACAGAAATGTCGCACTGGAGGAACGTCCGGACTGCACAGGACAGCGTAGGAGGTAACTCCTCTCCACCGAAAGGCCGCAAGGCACCAAGGTGAGGATCAGAGCAACAGAGACGAGCCGATTCAGTTCGGGTGAAACGGGCAATCTCTACGCGCAGCAATACCAAGTAGGCCAGCGTTGAGGCGGTTCGCTGAGTTGGCGGGTAGGTAGCATCGAGCCGGGTGGGTGACCCTCGGCCCAGAGTAATGGCGGTCACATCGGGGGCAACTCCGGTGCACAGAATCCGGCTTATCGGCGAGCTTCACACTTTTAAGGGTCTGCTGACCACCATGCAAAAGGGCCCCGCAGGGCCCTTTCGTAATCAACTGGCCCCGCAGGGCCTTTTGCCGTAAGCGTGCAACTTTTAAAAGTTATCCTCGCGATGGAACCAAACTGGCCGCCAAGGCAAAAACCGAGTTGGGGGCATTGATTCGCATCGGCGCCGTTTTGGGCTTGGCAAACACGCCACGCTTGATCATGGGGGCCACGGGTTCGACGGTCACACCTTTGGCGCGTTGCTCAGACACGAGTTGACGCAGGGTGATGGACTGCAGATGGGCCAACATTTTTTCGTTCAGGCTGGACCACAGGTCGCTGCTCATCCAGCTGTCGGCTTCACCACTGGCTGCCCCTTCATGTTCGGCATTCAAGTCCACGGCGCTGACGATGTCGGCCATGGTGATTTTTTCTGCATTCCGAGCCAAGGAGTAACCACCGCCAGGGCCGCGGGTGCTTTCGACCAGAGCTTGCTGGCGCAACTTGCTGAACAATTGCTCCAGATAGGACAAAGAGATGTGATGGCGCTCACTGATGGCAGCCAAAGAGACAGGCCCCCGGTCTTCTCGCAGGGCGACGTCTATCATGGCGGTTACGGCAAAGCGACTTTTGGTGCTCAAACGCATGTTATTTTTCCTTTCAGCGCATTAAGCGCAAGCGGGACAGGTTGCGGACCTGTGGTGTGCGGCATCGTTGGATATCTCGGAATGCAGCGCAGCACCGGAAGCTATTTTCTCAAACTTCTCACCCTATATTGGGGTTCCCATACGTAAATCAAGGGTAAATCTCGTGTTTTTGTGCGTCTTGGTGTCTCTTTTTGTTCCTGCATGCGGGTCAAAACCGCTCGTAAGGCAAAAGTGCGCGCCATTGACCCGGTTGCAAGGGGGCTAAGCTGACCCGTCCAAGTCGTTGGCGTTTGAGGCTGAACAAGTCCAGACCATTGCCGGCGAACAAGCGTCCCAATTCGCCCGGCACATAGCCTTTAAGGGCCAAACGAAGGCCGGTCATTTGATCGGTCTGGTGGTTGACGCTGGTGCGAAGGCCCAAGGGGTTCAGGCGTGCCAGGACGTCTGGGGTGATGGGGCTTTTGACTTCTGCTGTCATTTCATTTTCAAGCGGCGCTTGCCGATCTTCGAGTCTTCTCAAAATACGGGGATCTTCGCTCAAGACAACCAAGCCGGTGGCCGCATCTTCGATGGGGGTTAAACACACCAGAAGTTTGCATTGGCGAGAGGTCACGTTCAGTTCGGAACGGTCGGTTTCTGATCTTTGTCCCGGGTCCAAAACGTCCCACAGGCTGGACTGACCTCGTTTTTTGCTGTCGGCCCAACAGGTCACACCTTCGGCCTTATGCAAAACGATGGTCAACAAGGGCACACTGCCGCGTTGCGCCTTCGGGTGGACTTCAATCTGCTCGTTAGTCACCCGACGGGCTGGGTCGTCCACGACCTTGCCATTGACTTGAACCCAACCGCCCACAATCACTTGCTCGGCTTCACTGCGTGAACAGCTTAGCAAGGCGGCCACGCGTTTGGCCAAGCGGATGCCTTCCGTCGATTCAAATTGCATGCGCTCAGTCGTTGCCGGGTTCAAAGGATCGGATGCGGTCGACGTGTGCCTGCAAGGAACGCGCAGCCACAGGCCACAACCGTGGCGGAACATCGGCATAGGCGTGTTCAACCCACGCTTGCAGGGTGCCTTCAGGAAGCGCTTGCATGGCAGCCATGATTTTGGCCTCGCGCTTCAGGCGGTGCGCCTTGAGCTGCGTGATGGCGTTTCTGGCAGAGTCCAGCACATGGCCGTGTGCGGGCAAAATAAAATCAATGTGAAATTGATCGCAAGCGTTGGCCAGCAGGTCCAAAGAGGCCAAGTAGTCGTTCATGTTGCCGTCTGGCGGGTCGATGACGGTAGTGCTGCCGTTCAGGACATGGTCGCCCGAAAACAACAGACCATCTTCTTCCAAAACCAGGCACAAATGGTTGGCTGCATGGCCAGGGGTGTGTAGCACACGCAGTGTGTGGGTCACTTCACCTTCAGCCCCTTGGCCTTGCAAAACCAGTTGTTCGTTGTGAGCTAGTGCCCGATCAGGTACAAAAAAACTGTTTGCCCGTGCCGTGGGGAGTGAGTGCAGGCCTAAAACCGGTGGGGTGTGGGCACACAAGTCTTGCAAAGGCTTGGCCCCAGGCGAGTGATCGGCATGCGAGTGGGTGCACACGATCATGCGGATGTTCCCACCTGCAGCACGCCACAGGTTGTGCACGTGTGCGTTATCTGCCGGGCCGGGGTCAATGACGATGTAGCCTGTGGCAGGGTCGCCCACCAAATAGCTGTTGGTGCCCGGGCCCGTCATGACGCCGGGGTTGGGGGCGGTCAGTCGCATCAGGTTTTTGAGTAAGGGGACGGGACGCTCGCATTGCCAGTCCAGCGCATGGACAATCTGGCCGTCGGGGCTGACCAGGGTCAGTTCACCAAACGGCGCTTCGTGTTCCATGTAACGCTGGTCTTTGCCGGCCAGGAGTCCACCGCGCGGGCAACTCGTCCAAAGGGGTTCATCGTCCACGGCGCAGGCATTCAGGACCGCCTCCACGGTGGCAAATGCTTGGAGACGCTCCAAGGTGCGAATGGTCGGGAAGATGATGAAAAACGTGCCTGCCGCGTGTTGTGCCAGGGCTTGCGCGGGGCTGATCCAGACAGGCTCGAACTGTTCGGCTTCGTCGGCCACCGGCGTTTGACCTTCGGGCATGCGGGCCACCAGAAAAGGCACATCAAATCGGCGAGGCAGGTCGCGGTCGGTGATCCAATGGGCGAACACATACACAGCGTCGGCGGTCAGCGTCAGTCCGCGCTCGGCGCATTGGGCCGTGAATGGCGCGCTGCGGTCGAGGGCTGTTATGTCATCGGCCGTGGCGGGCTTGCCATCGGCGCGCCGGGCCAACAAAACCCCCAATTCTTCAAAGCTTTCGCGGATGGCGGCAATCGCTTGCGTCAGTCGCAAATCGCTTTGGGTGGGGCGCCGAAGTGCCTGGCCATGGGCTTGCGCGTCTGTCGGGTCAATGCCGCCGCCTGGAAAGACATAAGCGCCAGGGGCAAAGCTGGCGGTCATGGAGCGCCGGGTCATCAGCACTTGCAGGCCATCGGGGCTGTCCCGAAGCAGCAACACGGTGGCCGCAGGACGAAGGGCAACGCTTTCGCGTTGGGGATGAAGGAGTTGACTGATTCGGGCCATCCCCCATTATCGTTTGCTCTGGCCCTTTTGGGTTTGCGCAACGCAGTGTGACCGATGGGCGCTGATCAGGGGATAATTCGGACATGCGAATTAGCTTCACCAAAATGCAGGGCGCCGGGAACGATTTTGTCGTGCTCGACGAAACCCAAGGCCGCTTGAATCTGAGCGCGGCGCAATACCGTTTTCTGGCTGATCGGCATTTCGGGGTGGGCGCCGATCAAATTTTGAGTGTGAGGCCTTCGCCTGCAGCCGGGCTGGATTTTGAGTATGTGATTCACAATGCCGATGGTGGCGAGGTGGAGCATTGCGGCAATGGGGCAAGGTGTTTTGTTCGCTATGTGATTGACAAAGGCCTGACCCCCAAAACTTCCGTCAAAGTCAAAGTCCAACGTGGCCATATCGAGTTGAACATGAACGACGATGGCCGCGTGACGGTCAATATGGGTGCGCCTGTGCTTGAACCTGAGCAGATTCCTTTCAATCCAGTCGGGTTGACAGCGAAAGGTCACAAGGGCTCCACGACATGGTTGTTACCTTTGAGTGACGGGTCTGAGGCGGAGATTATGGCCATCTCCATGGGCAATCCGCACGCCGTTCAAGTGGTAACAGATGTTGCTCTGGCACCGGTGCTGACCCAAGGGTCTTTGATCGAAAAACATCCTGCGTTCCCCAATCGCGTGAATGCGGGCTACATGCAAATACAAAGCCGATCGGCTATCCGTTTGCGCGTCTATGAGCGCGGTGCGGGCGAAACCCTGGCCTGCGGCACCGGTGCGTGTGCTGCTGTGGTGGCTGGGATCCAACTGGGATTGCTGGATGCCCGCGTGGATGTGCACACGCATGGTGGCATCTTGACGATTGAATGGGCGGGTCTTGCGGACAGCCCTGTGTACATGACCGGACCGGCAGCGTCTGTGTTTGACGGCGAAATTGATATTCCTGAACTATGAACGGACGAACTGAATGACCACAACTCCACCGACAGGCATGAGCCCGATGAACCCGATTACCGAAGATGACATCGCTGAATTCTTGGCCAACACCCCCGATTTTTTTGAGCGCCATGCCCAATTGTTAGCCACCGTTCAATTGAACAGCCCCCACAGCCACAGGGCGGTGAGTTTGCAAGAGCGGCAAGCTGAAATGCTGCGTGACAAGATCAAAGGGCTCGAAGGGCGAATCATGGACATGATCCGCAACGGCACCGACAACATGATCCTCATGGACAAGCTGCACCGCTGGGCATGTGAGTTGTTTGAAACCCCGTTGGACGAACGTCCGTTCGTGGCGACAGACAAAATTGCTGTCCAATTTGCGGTACCACAAGTGGCTTTAAAGCTTTGGGGTTTGGATGCACGGTATGAGACACAGCCCTATGCGCAAAACATCAGCGACGATGTCAAAACATATGCCAATGGTTTGACAGACCCTTATGTTGGCGCCAATACGGGCGTGGCAGCCGTGCAATGGCTGGCGCAACCAGCGCAAGCGGCATCGGTCGCTGTGGTGGCCTTGCGCCGCGCAAAAGGTCAGCAGGCATTTGGTTTGTTGGTCTTGGCCTCTCCAGATTCCCAGCGTTTTCATGGCCACATTGGCACCGATTTTCTGACGCGGTTGGCCGATTTGTCCAGTGCCGCTTTGCTCCGTCTGCAACCTTTGACCATTTGACGCTTGCCAATGGACTCCTTGGCCACAAGGTATTTGGCACACGTCCGTTTTGAAAAGCGGCTGGCCGAACGCACGGCCGCCTTGTACACCCTGGATTTGGAAAAGCTCAAGCGCTTTACCGATTCCGCAAACATTGATTTGTTACAGGTACAAAACACACATATCCGTCGCTTCGTGGCCCAAATGCATGGCTCGGGGCGATCGGGTCGCGGGATTGCTTTGATTTTGTCGGGTTGGAGGGGTTTTTATACCTGGTTGGGCCGTGAAGGACTCATCTCCAGCAACCCTGTGCAGGGCGTCCGTGCGCCGCGAGTGGCCAAGCCTTTGCCCAAGGCCTTGGGTGTCGATGAAGCCATGCAATTGGCAGACCACACGCAAGCGGGTGATGACCCTTGGCTGGAGGCGCGTGATGCCGCAATGGTTGAATTGCTCTACGGTTGTGGTTTGCGGGTTGCCGAGCTCACAGGACTCGATGTGGTGGCCAGCGACGCCGCGGCCAAACAAGGTCGAGGGTGGATTGATTTGCAGGCAGGCGAGGTGATGGTTCAAGGCAAGGGGGGTAAGCGTCGTTCGGTGCCCCTGGGTGCTTCAGCGATGGAAGCCTTGTCTCGTTGGCTAAAGGTGCGTACGCAAGTCACCGGTGTTTTGTCTCAGGCCTCACCCGGTGTTTCATCGCAGGCTCTGGCCTTGTTTCCAGGTCAACATGCCACACGTCTGACATCGCAATCGGTGTGGCAACGGCTCAAGCGGCGCAGTCAATTGGCCGGTCTGGCGACGCCTGTGCATCCCCACATGCTGCGGCATTCCTTTGCCAGCCATCTGCTCCAGTCGAGCAGTGATTTGCGGGCGGTGCAAGAGCTTTTGGGTCATGCCAACATCACCACCACGCAGGTGTATACGCGGCTTGATTTTCAACACCTTGCCAAGGCTTATGACGCAGCCCACCCACGCGCCAAAAGAAGGGGTTCGGGCAACAATTCGGGCAGCGGGTCGACATAATCCGCGTCTTAATCAGGTGCATTTGCGTTCGGCCCGACAATAAGGCCCATGAAAAACATCCGTCTTAAAGAAGGCAAAGAGAGGTCTTTGCAGCGCCGCCATCCTTGGGTGTTCGACTCTGCCATTGCCAAAGGAGGCGCTGACCCTGGCGAAACCGTGCGTGTGGAGTCGCACGATGGACAGTTTCTGGCCTGGGCGGCTTTCAGTCCTGCTTCACGTATCAAGGCGCGGGTATGGAGTTTTGACGAAGGGCAACACATTGATACCGTCTTCATCGGAGGGTTGATTGAAAAGTCCATCGCCGCCCGCCAATTGTTTGATATCCAAAGCGATGGCATGCGTTTGGTCCATGGCGAGTCCGATGGGCTACCCGGCCTGATCGTAGACCGCTATGCCGATACTTTGGTGGCGCAGTTCACCTCGTGCGGGACCGAGCGTTTCAAACAAGACATTGCCGATGCTTTGTTGCGTTCAACGGGTTTGACGCGACTGTATGAACGGTCAGATGCCAGCGTCCGTTCTCTGGAAGGCTTGCCCGAGGTCACGGGCTGGTTGCGTGGTGAGGGGCCGCTGGATATGCAGATTCGCGAGCACGATTGGCAGATGTCACTCAATATCGCGGAGGGTCACAAAACTGGTTTTTACCTCGATCAACGCGACAGTCGTCAGCGTTTTGCTGTGCACACTCGGCACCGTCGCTATCAGAAGGTGCTCAATTGCTTTTGCTACACCGGCGGTTTCACAGTGGCGGCTTTGGCCGGTGGGGCTGGGCACGTGACCTCGATTGATTCCTCTGGTCCGGCATTGGAGCGGGCGAAGGCCAACGTCGTGCTCAATGGTTTTGACCTGTCGCGCACCACTTTCATGGATGCCGATGTCAACGCTTCTTTGCGAGCCTTCATTGACCGAGGGGAAACGTTCGATGCCATCGTGCTCGACCCGCCCAAATTTGCGCCAACAGCCGCGCACGCTGACCGTGCAGCGCGCGCTTACAAAGACATCAATCGTTTGGCCTTCAAGCTGTTGGTGCCCGGCGGCGAGTTGTTTACCTATTCCTGTTCAGGTGGCATCAGCGCCGATTTGTTTCACAAAATTGTGGCATCAGCGGGCATGGATGCGGGCGTGGACGGCTTTATCAGCGAACGTTTGCAAGGCGCGCCCGACCACCCCATGACGGTCTTGTTCCCTGAAGGCGAATACCTCAAAGGCCTGGTGGTTGTAAAGAAGCCTTGAAATCACCGATACACTTCGCATCTGCTCAGTACTGACACAAAGAAATTCATCATGGCTCTTATCCCTGTGACCATCCTGACCGGTTTTCTTGGATCCGGTAAAACCACCTTGCTTAAACGCGTGCTCACTGAAGGCCATGGCCAAAAAATTGCGGTGATCGAAAACGAGTTCGGTGAAGAAAATATCGATAACGATATTTTGGTCTCCGATACGACGGAGCAAATCATTCAAATGAGCAATGGCTGCATTTGCTGCACCATTCGCGAAGACTTGCGTGTCACACTTCAATTGCTGGGCGCCAAACGGCGCAAAGGCTTGTTGGATTTTGAGCGTGTGGTCATTGAGACCACCGGTTTGGCCGATCCTGGGCCTGTGGCGCAAACGTTTTTCATGGACGACGAAATTGCCGAGACCTTTTTACTGGATTCGATTTTGACTTTGGTGGATGCCAAGCATGCGCCCTTGCAGCTCAATGATCGTCAGGAGGCTCGCCGCCAGGTGGGCTTTGCCGATCAGATTTTTATCAGCAAGGCCGATTTGGTGTCAGCGCAAGAACTGGATGCTCTGCAGCACCGCCTGAAGCACATGAACCCGCGTGCGCCGCAAAAAGCGGTGCACTTTGGCGAGGTGACGCTGGCCGAAGTGTTTGATTTGCGCGGATTCAATTTGAACGCCAAGCTGGATATTGACCCGGACTTCCTCAAAGACGATACCCATGACCACCATGACCATGACCATGACCATGACCATGACCATGGTGATCATTGCGATCACCCCTCTCATCAAGGTGAGCAGGGACATCACCATCACCATGATGATGACGTCAAGAGTTTTGTGTTTCGTTCTGAAAAGGCTTTTGACCCGGCCAAATTGGAGGACTTTCTAGGCGCCATCGTTAACATTTACGGTCCCCGTATGTTGCGATACAAGGGCGTTTTGAACATGAAAGGCACCGATCGAAAGGTGATCTTTCAAGGGGTGCACCAATTAATGGGCAGTGATTTGGGGCCGATTTGGGCAGATGGAGAGCAAAAATTGAGTAAAATGGTATTCATTGGTATTGATTTACCTCAAGATATTTTGTTGCAAGGCTTGGAGCAATGTTTGGTGGGGTGAGCACCGGGGGTAGCCTTTCAGAAGCCCTTTTAGCTCAAATGAAAATTTAATATCCGCAGATCCAGATTTTGTCTTGTCCTGTCGCTACAATCGCCGCCCTGACAGGGTGCCTTATTGAGGCGCCATCCGCCCCAGGAAATCGAATTCATGGGTTTTGATGCAAATGAGCGCCAAGCGTTCTATGCGACGGGCTGGCGCACAGTGTGCGTGTAAGCTGCACGGCTAGGAGACAAGACGTGAAGACATCCAGTAAGTCATCTGTAAAAGGAGCTGCCGCCAAGGCGGCGCCAAAATTTGCCGCGAAGATTGCGACGAAAACCAAACCTGCTGCCAAACCTGCAAAGAAGCATCAGACGCCAGTCAAGCTCAAGCCCGCGCCTGTGAAAGCCAAGCCGTTGACAGCTGCAGTCAAAACCAAGGTCCAGCCTGCAGTTAAATCCAAAATAGCCGATAAGTCTCCAGTGAAGTCGGCGGCTAAAGCGAAGGTAAAGCCCGCCGTGAAAGTGAATCAAAAGGTGCCTGCGAAAGCATCCATTAAAGCGCCAACTAAAACAGCAGCCCAGTCGAAGACAGTGACACCGGCGGCCAGTAAGAGTAAGCCTGCAGTCAAGCTCTCAGCGTCTCAAGCTGTAAACGCATCCAAAAAGAAACCCCCAGTCAAAACTGCTGCTAAATCGGCAGTCAAGACGCCTCCATCAACCGTCCCAAAGGAAGTTTTGAAGCCAGTTAAAGCTCCTGCAAAAGCAACCATTGCAACGCCGCCTGTTAAGGTGAAGTCCTCACTCAAAGCATCAACAACCAAAGTGGCAGTTCCTGCCGCTGTGGTCACTCTTGTTGAGCCTATTCCTGTGGTCGCTGGTGATGTGCCTGCTCGGGCAACACGCCCTTCAGCCCGATTGGCCCAAATCACCGTACCCTCTATGGCCCAATCCGTTGCCTCCACGGCGGCCAAGGCCAGTTACCTTCAAAATACGCCTACTCAAGTGATGACTCCAGTATTTACAGCATCCATCAAAAAAGACGCCAAGTTGGCCAACAACTGGAAAACCAAAAAAGTAGAAGATCTCTCAGACCCTGAAATCCTAGCCATGTCTGACGACTTTTACATGAACGACGCTCAGATGGCATACTTCCGACGGAAATTGGTGATTCTCAAGAATGAAATTTTGGCCAGCGCCGGCCAAACCACTGAAAACCTGCGAGAAGACACGGTCGTCGTACCCGACCCAGCCGACCGTGCCACAATTGAAGAAGAGCATGCCTTGGAACTGCGTACAAGGGACCGCGAGCGCAAGTTGCTTAAGAAAATTGAGCAATCCATCATCCGTATCGATGCGGGTGACTACGGTTACTGTGATGAAACAGGCGAACCCATTGGCGTAGGCCGTTTGTTGGCCCGTCCGACTGCGACGTTGTCTCTAGAGGCGCAGCAGCGTCGTGAACTCAAGCAAAAAATGTTTGGTGATTGATCGGCACGTTTAAATAAAGTCCCAAACATCATGAGAAAGGCTCCGTTCAGGAGCCTTTTCTTTTGCTTGAGTTCAGTGAGAATTTTGAATTTATTATTTTTAGTGATTGCATTTGGTTTTGAATTCCTTCATATCTTACTTTCATTCAATTCTCTAAGTGCCTAATTTAGAACGATTTTTTCTCAAAATCAATCTTTCAAATCACTTCTAACCCTTTGATTTCATTGAAAAAAATGTTCATTTCTCCTTTGTGAAGTGCGTAATTCCTGATACAGTGCAAAAAAGTGCAATTAAGTGGGGGAAAGTGCCCGAAGATTGCATTGAATGTTCATGTCAAAGGAATACTGCGTGTTTCAAGGTGCTTCATCGTTGAGTCTGGATGCCAAGGGGCGGCTTTCTGTGCCGACCCGACATCGTGACGTTCTCAGCGCGACGGCATCGGGACAACTGACCATTACCAAGCATCCGCACGGTTGTTTGATGGTTTTCCCTCGTCCTGAGTGGGAAAAATTCCGTGAACGTATTGCGCAGTTGCCAATGTCTGCGCAGTGGTGGAAGCGTATTTTTTTGGGCAATGCCATGGATGTAGAAATGGACGGCACGGGGCGCGTTCTGATCTCGCCCGAGTTGCGTCAAGCTGCAGGTATCGCTAAAGACACCATGCTGTTGGGCATGGGCAATCATTTCGAGTTGTGGGACAAAGCCACTTACGACGCACAAGAGTCCCAAGCCATGCAGGGTGAAATGCCTGATGTCTTTAAAGACTTCTCCTTCTGAGTTCAATGGCCATGACCCCTTTGAACCACACCACTGTCTTGTTGAATGAAGCCGTCGATGCTTTAGTCGGCGGTGTTTGGGCGGATGCTGGCACTTATGTAGATGCCACTTATGGTCGTGGCGGACATTCTCGTCTGGTGCTCTCCAGGCTGTCTGCAGGCGGCCGCCTGATCGCTTTCGACAAAGATGTTGAGGCGATAGCAGATGCGAAAACCATTGTAGACATGCGGTTTTCAATTCGACATGAGGGTTTTGCCCATCTGGGGGAACTGCCTGCGGCCAGCGTCGCCGGGGTGTTGATGGACCTGGGTGTGAGCTCCCCGCAAATTGACAGCCCCGAGAGGGGTTTTTCTTTTCGTTTTGACGGCCCCTTGGACATGCGCATGGACACGACGCGTGGACAAAGTGTGGCTGAGTGGCTTGCTTTGGCAAGTGTGGATCAGATCACTGAGGTGATACGTGATTATGGGGAAGAACGATTTGCTTCTCCGATTGCAAAAGCGATTGTGGCTCGCCGACAAGAACGGGGCCCAATTTCAACCACCACCGATTTGGCCGGGCTCGTGGCTGGTACGGTCAAAACCCGTGAGCAGGGCCAGAACCCTGCAACGCGGACATTTCAGGCTCTTCGGATTTTCATCAACGCCGAGCTGGCGGAGCTTGAACAAGCGCTAGAGGCGAGCTTGCAAGTGCTCAAGCCGGGTGGGCGTTTGGTGGTGATCAGTTTCCATTCGTTGGAAGACCGCATCGTCAAACAGTTCATCGTTAAGCATTCCAAAGAGGTGTACGACCGTCGCATGCCTTTCGCGGCAGCTTTACCCATGAAGCTTCAAGCCATTGAGCGCGTGCGTCCTTCTGCCTCAGAGGTGGGAGGCAATCCTCGTGCACGCAGTGCCATCATGCGTGTCGCTCAGCGAACGGAGGTGGCGGCATGATGCGCTTGAATCTGGTTTTGTTGGTCGCCGTGGTCGTGAGTGCGATGTTCTTGGTACACAGCCAGTATGAAACGCGACGTTTGTTTGTAGAGCATGAAAAAACAATCAAAGAAGCTGCACAACTTGAGATGTCGTTGGAGCGTTTGACGGTTGAGCGACGTGCGCAAGCGACTCCTTTGCGGGTTGCGAGGTTGGCGCGTGAACAATTGCAGATGCGTAACCCAGCCCCTGGTATCACGCAATATGTGACAGGTCAAAGACCTGCGCGGGAGGCCACGCAGTGAGCAGTCGCAGCGTACAACTCAGCTCCAGCCCGTTACTGACCAGTAAGACGCCTGTATGGCGCAGCAAATTGATTGTGGCGACGATTGCGGTTGCCTTTGCGGGCTTGGCCGTCCGCGCAGCCTATGTACAGGTGATTGACAACGCTTTTTTCAAAAGGCAAGGTGAAGTTCGGTTTGCTCGCACCTTGGAATTGCCGGCCAATCGTGGACGAATAGTGGACCGCAACGGATTGTTGTTGGCGACAAGTGTCCCCGCACCCAGTATTTGGGCTAACCCGGAGGATATGGAGCGTGATCCCGAAAAACTGCGGCAATTGGCCCGTCTTCTGGAAATGATGCCCGCTGATTTGGAGAAAAAGTTAGCCAATGAAGACAAAACATTTGTTTGGCTCAAGAGGCAGCTGGACGAGCCCGTAGTGAAAGAAATTTTGGCTTTAGACATTAAAGGCGTCTATAGCATCAAGGAGTACAAGCGCTTGTATCCTGAAGGCGAGGCCGCCGCCCACGTGGTGGGGTTCACCAATGTGGAAGATGTGGGTCAAGAGGGTATGGAACTGGTGTTTCAAAAGCAACTGTCTGGGCGCTCAGGATCACGTCGTGTGATCAAAGATCGATTAGGTCGTGTGGTTGAAGACATAGGTGAAGCTGTTTTGCCAGTGGATGGTGAAGATCTGCAATTGAGCATTGACAACAAAGTGCAATTTTTTGCGTACCAAAAATTGCGTGATGCGGTGTTGGAGCACAAGGCCAAGGCGGGAAGCGTGGTGGTGCTCGATGCACAGTCGGGAGAGGTTCTGGCATTGGCCAATTACCCGAGCTATTCACCGGACAAGCGTGTCAATTTGAGTGGAGAACAACTGCGTAACCGTGCCTTAACGGATACTTTTGAGCCAGGCTCGACCATGAAACCATTGGTGATTTCACTGGCGCTAGAAAAGGGCGTTGTCAAACCAGAATCGCGAATCGATACGGCCCCTGGTCGCTTGACCATTTCAGGCTCGACCATTTCTGATTCACATCCGCACGGGACGTTGACAGTGAATGAGGTGATCCAGAAATCAAGCAACATTGGCACCGTGAAAATTGCGATGCAAATGCAGCCCAAAGACATGTGGGAAATTTACACCCAGGTAGGTTTTGGACAAAAACCCCAGGTCCCATTTCCTGGCGTAGTGAGCGGCAGACTGCGCCCTTATAAAACTTGGCGACCCATTGAGCAAGCCACGATGAGTTATGGCTATGGATTGTCCACCAGCTTGTTTCAATTGGCACGCGCTTATACCGTCTTCTCGCATGATGGCGAGGTGATTCCAGCCAGCCTGATGAAGATCGAACACCCCGGTGCGACAGCTGGCGTGCGTGTGATGAACGCGGAGCATGCCTTGGCTGTTCGCAAAATGTTGAACTTGGCAGCTGGACCCGGTGGTACAGCTCCTAAGGCTCAAACTGTGGGGTATTCGGTTGGAGGCAAAACCGGAACAGCGCACAAACAGGAGGGAAAAGGTTATTCCGGTAAAAAATACCGCGGCTTTTTTGTGGGACTGGCACCGATTGAGCGCCCTCGAATCATCGTCGCAGTCATGATCGATGAGCCTAGCAATGGAAGGTACTTTGGAGGTGATGTGGCTGCCCCTGTGTTCAGTGAAACGGTGCAGCAAACCTTGCGCTTGATGGGGGTTCAGCCTGACATGTCTGTAAAGCCACAAACTTCGGTTCAGGCCGTAGAGGAGTCTTTCTGATGCTGGAACTGCATAACCCTCTAGAGGCCGCACGTTGGCTGCGTCAGCGTGTGACTGGACAACTGCAAACAGACAGTCGAAACGTCAAGGCGGGTGATGGTTTTCTGGCTTGGTCAGGCGCTTCATCAGATGGTCGATTGTTTGTGTCGTTGGCGCGCGCGCAAGGCGCCGCAGCATGTATCGTTGAGAAGCAAGGCCTGGATGCTTTAGAAATGGGCGACTCGCCTGACATCGCCTGCTTTGAGGGCCTTAAAGCCAGTGCCGGTTGGATTGCCAACGAATTTTATGAGTCTCCCAGTCAAGAGCTGACCTTGCTGGCCGTGACTGGAACCAATGGGAAAACATCGACCACCTGGTGGTTGGCGCAAGCCTTGAATCAATTAAAAGGCGCTGATGACTGTGGCGTGATAGGTACTTTGGGTACAGGTGTCATGTCTGCACTGACATCGACTGGCATGACCACCCCGGATGCCGTGTTGTTGCAAAGTCAGTTGCGCGGTTTTGCAGATCAAAAAATGACCTATGTGGCCATGGAAGCCTCCTCTATTGGGATCCAAGAGCACCGCATGGACGGCGCGTCAGTGCAAGTGGCCGTGTTCACCAATTTGACGCAAGACCACCTCGATTACCACGGTGAGATGACCGCCTACGGACAAGCGAAAGCACGGTTGTTTTCTTGGCCAGGTTTGAAGTCGTGCGTCATCAACATCGCGGACCCATTTGGCGATGAGTTGGCTGCAACTTTGCAGGGTAAGGGGTTGGATGTCTGGACCTGCTCACGTATGGGTGGTCATGGGCGTTTGCAGGCACGGCAAGTCAAGAGTGTTCAGGCTGGATTGGTGTTGGACATCGTAGAAGCAGGTCGGGTCGTATCTTTGCAAACCTCTTTGATCGGTGACTTCAACATCGACAACTTGCTGGGCGTGATCGGTGTGCTGCGTGCCCTGGGTTATCCGCTCGATGCGGCCGTGCAAGCTTGCGCTCAGCTGTCACCCGTGCCAGGGCGCATGCAACTGATCTTGTCACAGTCAAGTCATTTGCCCCTCGCCGTGGTGGACTACGCACACACGCCGGATGCTGTTGCAAAAGCTTTGCAGGCGCTTAAAAATGTGGCTGCAGAGCGGGAAGGGAAGTTGTGGTGTGTGATGGGTTGCGGTGGAGACAGAGATCCTTCTAAACGCCCTTTGATGACGCGTGCAGCGGAGCAGGTTGCCGACCAGGTGGTGCTCACCAGTGATAACCCTCGTACAGAAGATCCGGTTCATATTTTGGAGCAAATGTCATTGGGTATGCGCAAGCCTTTGGATGCGCGAGTGATCGTAGATCGAGCGTTGGCGATTGAAAAAATTCTGTCTGAAGCCAAACCCTCAGATGTGGTTCTGATTGCTGGAAAAGGGCACGAAAACTACCAAGATATTGCGGGCGTTCGCCATCCTTTTTCTGATATCGAGCATGTGCAAAGGGTGTTGAACAGATTGGCATTACGCAACGAAGGAGATGCCCCATGAGTGGCATGAAACTCTCATTGCATCGCATTTTGTCCTGGGTGAAAGTGGGCGTTGTGCATGGTGATGCCACAGTTCAAGTGGAGCGGGTACACACCGATACGCGCACGCTGAAACCTGGTGATTTATTTGTGGCCTTGCGAGGTGAGCGGTTCGATGGAGGGCAATTCATTGCCCAGGCCAAAGACATGGGTGCTGTGGCCGTTATGTGTGACGCCACGGGCTTGGCCAATGCACAAGCGGCAGGACTCCCCGCCCTGGTGGTGGCAGATACACGTTTGGCTCTGGGCCAATTGGCTGCTGGGTGGCGAGCCCAGTTCGATTTGCATTTGATTGCTGTTACCGGTAGCAATGGCAAGACCACTGTGACGCAAATGCTGGCCAGTATTTTGCAATTGGCGCAACCGAACGCCAGCTTAGCAACACAAGGAAATTTGAACAATGACATTGGCGTTCCATTGACCTTACTCAATTTGCGCTCACATCACACGATGGCCGTAGTGGAGTTGGGGATGAATCACCCGGGTGAAATTTCCAATTTGGCGAATATGACGCAACCGACCGTGGCATTGGTAAACAACGCACAACGGGAGCATCAGGAGTACATGAACAGCGTTGAAGCTGTTGCCCAAGAAAACGGTGCGGTCATTGATGCCTTGACATCAAATGGAATTGCAATTTTCCCTGTCGATGACGAATACACCCCGATGTGGAAAGTCATGGCCGAGGCGCGTCAGGTTATGACATTCGGTTTGCAAGCTGGGGACGTGCGTTCTCATGAGCCGGTTTGGACTCAAGGGGCTTGGAATTTTGAGTTAAGAACCTTGGAAGGACATCAGGCTTGTCGTGTCCATGTGGCAGGAAGGCATAACGTCAAAAACGCCTTGGCTGCAGCGGCTTGTGCGCTGAGTATTGGTGTTTCGATACAAGACATTGTTCAAGGCTTGCATGCTTTCGAACCTGTCAAAGGACGCTCTCGTGCAATGACATTAAGAGATGCCACGCATGACGTCACAGTGGTCGATGACAGTTACAACGCGAATCCGGATTCTGTCTGTGCGGCCATCGATGTGCTTTGTGAATTGCCCGGACCCCAGTTGCTGGTGTTGGGTGACATGGGGGAGGTTGGAGATCAAGGTCCTCAATTCCATGCGGAAGTAGGTGCCTATGCCCGCGCCAGAGGACTCACACAAGTATTCACCTTGGGCAACATGAGCCACAACACGGTTAAATCGTTCAGCGGTGGACAGCATTTTGAGGACATGGCTCACTTGCAAGCGAACGTGATTAAAGACTTGCCTCTTTACAACAGTATTTTGGTCAAAGGTTCGCGGTTTATGAAAATGGAAAGGGTGCTTGAAGCACTGAGTGCGCATTTAAAGCCAAGAGAGGAATACAAGCATGCTGCTTAGTCTTGCTCAATGGCTACAGACGCTGTCTCCAGAGTGGGGTTTTTTGCGCGTATTCCAATACATCACTTTCCGAGCTGTGATGGCCGCAATGACTTCTTTGTTGATGGGGCTGACGGCCGGACCTTGGGTGATTCGGCGTTTGACTGCGCTCAAAATAGGTCAACCTGTTCGCGGTTATGGCATGCAATCGCATTTGGCAAAGAGCGGCACACCCACCATGGGTGGCGTATTAATCTTGTTGTGCATCGCAATTTCGACTTTGCTTTGGTTTGATTTGTCAAACCGATTTGTGTGGATTGTGTTGATTGTGACTTTGGGTTTTGGTGCGATCGGTTGGGTCGATGATTGGCGCAAAGTGGTCAACAAAGATCCTGAAGGAATGCGGTCGAGAGAAAAATATTTTTGGCAATCGATTATTGGAATTTTGGCGGCGCTTTATTTGGTCTTCAGTATTTCAGAAAATTCCAATATGCGGGTACTGGATTTGTTTTTCCGTTGGATCATCTCTGGTTTCGATGTCAGCTTGCCCCCCAAAGCCGGCTTGTTTCTGCCTTTCTTCAAAGAAGTCAGTTACCCCTTGGGCATCTTGGGATTTGTCATCATGACCTACTTGGTGATTGTCGGTGCCAGCAATGCGGTCAATCTGACGGATGGTTTAGATGGCTTGGCGATCATGCCGGTCGTGATGGTGGGTTCTGCGTTGGGCGTATTTGCTTACGTGACAGGCAGTTCGGTTTACTCCAAATATTTGATATTTCCTTACATACCCGGGTCAGGTGAGTTGATGATTTTTTGTGCAGCCATGGCCGGTGCGGGTCTGGCATTTTTGTGGTTTAACACCCACCCAGCGCAAGTGTTCATGGGGGATGTTGGGGCACTGGCTTTGGGTGCTGCATTGGGAACGATTGCCGTCATTGTTCGGCAAGAAATTGTGTTGGCCATCATGGGGGGTATTTTTGTGGCAGAAGCCCTTTCGGTGATGTTGCAAGTGATGTATTTCAAGTACACCAGGAAAAAGTATGGAGAAGGTCGACGTATTTTAAAGATGGCGCCTTTGCACCATCATTTTGAAAAAAGCGGATGGAAAGAAACCCAGGTTGTGGTGCGCTTTTGGATCATCACCATGTTGTTGTGCTTGGTCGGTTTGTCTACTTTGAAGCTGAGATAAGTCATGCAGCAACTTCAAGGGCAACACATCCTGATACTGGGGCTTGGCATCTCAGGTATGGCCATGGCCCGTTGGTGTGTGAGGTTTGGCGCGCAAGTGGTTGTAGCGGATACGCGTGAAGAGCCGCCATATTTGCACTCACTTCAACATGAATTGCCAGCGGTGCAATTCGTGGGTGGTGCTTTCACTCCTCAATTGATTGAAGGCAATCCGATCGGATCCGTTCTTGTCAGCCCTGGTTTGTCGCCAGATACCACTGCGCCAGTTTTAGATGCAGCGAAGGTCGCGGGATTGTGTGTGGGTGGTGAATTGAGTTTGTTTGCAAATGCGTTGCAGGATCTTCAAACTCAACGTGCATATACACCTCAAGTATTGGCGATTACAGGTACCAATGGAAAAACTACAGTCACATCATTGACCGGTAAGTTGGTCGCGCGGGCTGGGAAAACAGTCCAAGTGGCCGGCAACATTGGTCCCTCGTTACTCGACACACTGAGCGCCGCATTAGACAGTCATTTGCCAGAAGTCTGGGTGCTTGAATTGTCCAGCTTCCAGCTCGTGATGTGTGGAGCGTTTGAGCCTACAGCTGCGACAGTGCTCAATATCAGCCAAGATCATTTGGACTGGCATGGCAGCATGGACGCCTATGTCTCAGCTAAAGCATCCATTTTTGGTTCAAGTTCTCTGATGATTTTGAATCGAGACGATGCAGCTGTGATGTCAATGTTGCCGGAACCAATCCGGGTCAAACTGCAAAAACCGGTAGTTCGCAACCATGTCACTTTTGGTGGCGGTATGCCTCAACGTCCTGGTGACTTTGGCATTGAAGTACTGAATGGCATGGCTTGGTTGGTCCGAGCCATAGAGGCTGATGAGACCCGCAAGCTCCGAAAGGGCGAAGTTGAAGAACTTCATATTCAGCGATTGATACCAGCAGATGCATTGCGCATCCGTGGTCGACATAACGCAGTGAATGCACTGTCTGCTTTGGCATTGGCCAGCAGAGCGGGTTGCAGCTTGGCGTCCATGTTGTATGGGTTGCGTGAATACCGAGGTGAACCTCATCGGATGGCATCAATTGGAATTCTCAATGGCATTGAATATTTTGATGACAGCAAAGGCACCAATGTTGGCGCTACGGTTGCGGCATTACAAGGCTTGGGCGTTGACCGGCGAATCGTGGTGATCTTGGGTGGAGATGGCAAGGGACAAGATTTTTCACCTTTGGTAAATCCAGTCACTCGTTTCGCACGCGCTGTGGTGTTAATAGGACAAGATGGTCCTTCTATTTCCGATGAGTTAGCTGATACGGGTGTGCCTTTGATACACGCCCAAGACATGCAGGACGCAGTTTCTAAAGCGAGCCATCTGGCGCAAGCCGGTGATGCTGTTTTGTTATCGCCTGCCTGTGCGAGTTTTGATATGTTCAGAAGTTACGTTCACCGAGCCGAGGTGTTTGGCATGGCGGTGTCTGAGTTGGCTGAAATGTCTGGTGTCGTCATGGAGTTCAGCGCATGAGTGAACGCCATCAATCGATGCCAGATCGTATTAACCAACGATTGAGAGGAATTTTGTTTCTGCTCTCAGGCGGGCTGATGGGTATGAAGCCCCTGGGTGAAGGTGCATTGCCTGTCAATTTGGGCGGTTATGACTATGCGAGATCATCCAGTGCATCTGCCAAACTGCAAGGAGTCGATCAGGTTTTAGTTTGGGTGGTGGTTGCATTGTTGATGTGGGGCATGATCATGGTGTATTCGGCTTCAATTGCCCTGCCTGACAGTCCCAAATTTGCACGTTACGCGCAAACGCATTTTGTGTTCCGGCACATCATTTCAATATTAATTGGTTTCGCTGTAGCGCTGTTGGCGTTTCAAGTTCCTCTGGAATCTTGGGAAAAATTCGCACGCCCCTTGTTTGTCATATCACTGGTCCTGTTGCTCGCGGTACTGATCCCGCATATTGGAAAAGGGGTCAATGGTGCGCGAAGATGGATCTCTTTGGGGGTCATGAATTTCCAACCTTCCGAGTTTGCCAAGTTGGCTGTGATCATTTATGCCGCTGACTACATGGTCCGCAAGATGGATGTGAAAGAGCGCTTTTTCCGAGCTGTTTTACCTATAGGAACGGCCGTGGCCTTGGCTGGCATTTTGTTGCTGGCAGAGCCTGATATGGGTGCATTCTTAGTGATTGCCATCATTGCAATGGGAATTTTGTTTCTAGGTGGTGTCAATGCGCGAATGTTCTTTTTGATTCTAGGTGTGCTGGTCTTTATTTTTGCCATGATCATCATGACTTCTGAATGGAGGCGTGAACGAATCTTTGCTTATCTCGATCCCTGGGATCAAAAGCATGCATTGGGCAAAGGCTACCAACTTTCTCATTCTTTGATAGCGATAGGACGAGGTGAAATTTTTGGAGTGGGTCTAGGCGGTAGTGTTGAAAAATTGCACTGGTTACCCGAAGCCCATACAGACTTTTTGCTGGCCGTGATCGGAGAAGAGTTTGGGCTGGTAGGCGTGATTTTTGTGATCTCGATGTTTTTCTGGCTGACCCGCCGGATCATGGTGATTGGAAGACAAGCCATTCAATTGGACCGTGTCTTCGCAGGATTGGTGGCACAAGGTGTAGGGATCTGGATCGGATTTCAGTCTTTCATCAACATGGGTGTGAACCTGGGGGCTCTGCCCACCAAAGGACTGACATTGCCCTTGATGAGTTATGGAGGCTCAGCCATATTGCTCGATATGGTGGCGATCGCCATCGTGCTGCGCATCGATGTCGAAAACAAAAAAATGATGCGCGGAGGCCGTGAATGAATCGGTGCGCATTGATTATGGCTGGAGGAACGGGCGGGCATATTTTTCCTGGGCTGGCTGTTGCCGAGGCTTTGCGAGGCAAAGGTTGGCGAGTCCACTGGCTGGGTACGCCAGGTAGCATGGAAAGTGAATTGGTGCCTAGACGAGGCTTTGCATTGGAGACCATTGAGTTTGGTGGCGTTAGAGGTAAAGGTTTGACAGCATTCTTCAAGCTGCCATGGCATTTGTGTAAAGCCTTTGTGCAAAGTATGTCTGTGATGCGCCGCGTGAAACCCGACGTGTTGGTCGGTATGGGAGGGTATGTCTCATTTCCCGGCGGAATGATGGGGGTGCTGAGTGGAACGCCCTTGGTCTTGCATGAACAAAATTCTGTTGCTGGATTGGCCAATCGTATTTTGTCCAAAATCGCTGATCGGATTTTCACGGCATTCCCTGGCGTTCTTAAAGATGCGCAATGGGTGGGCAATCCGCTGCGTTCAGCATTCACTCAACAAGATGAACCTTCGAAGCGCTTCGCAAACCGCAGTGGGCCACTGCATGTTTTGGTGGTGGGCGGAAGTCTTGGTGCCAAAGCCTTGAACGATTTGGTACCCAGAGCGATTGCTTTGATGAAAGAGGAAGATCGGCCCCAAATAACCCATCAAAGCGGTGCAAAACAAATCGATGCTTTGCGTGCGAATTACCAAGCCGAAGGAGTGAATGCTGAATTAACTCCGTTCATAGAAGACACTGCGACAGCGTTTGCCCAAGCAGATTTGATTATTTGCCGTGCTGGTGCCAGCACAGTGACTGAAATTGCCGCGGTGGGGGCGGCAGCGCTGTATGTGCCATTTCCTTTTGCAGTCGATGATCACCAAACCACGAATGCCCAATTTCTGGTTACGCAGGGCGGCGGTTGGTTGGTTCAGCAGAATGAATTAAGTCCTGAGTCCCTGGTCACCCAATTCCTCACGTTGAATCGAACTGAGTTGCTGTCCAAAGCGGAAGCGGCATGGTCACAGAAAAAAATAAATGCCACCAATGAAGTGGTTTCGGCGTGCGAGGAATTGACAAAATGAAGCACGCCATTAAGCACATTCATTTCATTGGCATCGGTGGCTCCGGTATGAGCGGAATTGCTGAAGTATTGCTGAATTTGGGTTACACCATTTCGGGGTCCGATCTATCGGACAGTGCTACTTTGCGGCGGTTGGCCGGCCTGGGCATTCTGACCTACGTCGGACATCAGGTGCAAAACGTGCAAGGCGCTGATGCCGTCGTGACATCTACCGCCGTAAAAGCAGACAACCCCGAAGTCATGGTGGCCAGGCAGCGGCATATTCCCGTAGTTCCTCGTGCCGTGATGTTGGCTGAATTGATGCGCATGAAGCAAGGCATTGCGATTGCAGGAACGCACGGTAAAACGACAACAACGAGTTTGGTTGCCAGTGTATTGGCTGAAGCCGGACTGGATCCAACGTTTGTGATTGGTGGTCGCTTGAACAGTGCAGGGGCTAATGCCAAACTGGGTAAAGGTGATTACATTGTGGTCGAAGCTGACGAGTCTGATGCTTCGTTTCTGAATTTGTTGCCGGTGATGGCCGTGGTCACCAACATCGATGCAGACCACATGGAAACCTATGGCCATGATTTTGAACGGCTGAAGTCGGCATTCATTGAGTTTTTGCACCGCATGCCTTTTTACGGCACTGCAATTTTGTGTTCGGATGATGCAGGCGTCCAAAGTATCTTGCCTCAAGTGGCGCGTCCGGTGACCACATATGGTTTGGAAGAAGGTGCGCAAGTCAGGGCCGTTAACGTACGTCCTGAAAATGGACAAATGCACTTTACAGTGCAACGGCGCAATGGGGTGACTTTGCCAGACCTGCAGGTCACGCTGAATTTACCAGGTGTACACAATGTTTTGAATGCACTTTCTGCCATTGCTGTGGCCGTGGAGTTGAACGTGCCAGATGATGCGGTGGTGCGCGCATTGGCTGGCTTCAAGGGCGTGGGACGGCGATTCCAGAGCTATGGCCAAGTGGCAGTATCCGCCGCACATGGGGGCGGCAAATTTACCGTGATCGATGACTATGGTCATCACCCCGTGGAAATGGCGGCAACACTGTCTGCAGCCAGAGGCGCTTTTCCTGGTCAAAGGATTGTGCTGGCGTTCCAACCCCATCGTTACAGTCGAACACGCGATTGCTTTGAAGATTTTGTGAAAGTCATTGGCCAAGGCGCTGACGCCGTACTTTTGGCCGAGGTATATGCCGCAGGCGAGGCCCCCATCGTTGCGGCTGATGGCCGATCTTTGGCGCGCGCTCTCAGGGTTGCAGGAAAAGTTGAGCCCGTGTTTGTTGACAAGATTGCCGCTATGCCCCAAGCCATTCTGGACAATGCTCGCGATGGGGATGTTGTGATGTGCATGGGTGCCGGTTCAATAGGTAATGTGCCCGCACAGGTGGTTGAGTTGGGGGGTGTTCGGTGAACGCAGCAACTCACAATTTTGGTAAAGTCGCCGTGCTGATGGGCGGACGCTCTGCTGAGCGAGAAGTGTCTTTCATGTCAGGTCAAGGCGTACTCAATGCATTGCGCAGCCAAGGAGTGGATGCTCATGCCTTCGACCCTTCTGAACGTGATTTGTCAGAACTCAAGCGAGAAGCATTTTCATGTTGTTTTATCGCTTTGCATGGTCGATTTGGCGAAGACGGTACAGTCCAAGGCGCTTTGGAGTTACTTGGGATTCCCTATACGGGGTCGGGTGTCATGGCGTCCAGCATTGCGATCGACAAGACCATGACCAAGCGCGTCTGGATCGCTGAAAACATCCCTACGCCTGCATACAAATTGGTGCTCCGGGATCAGATTGAACAACTCGATCTGGATGAATTGATTTCTCAGTTGGGCTTGCCTCTCATCGTTAAACCCGCCAGTGAAGGCTCCTCCATTGGGGTGTTCAAAGTCAAGAGTGCACACGAGTTGCCGCATGCATTAGCGCAGGCGGCTTCATGCGATGCAGACATTTTGTGTGAACAATTCATTTCCGGTGATGAAGTTACTTGTCCCGTTTTAGGGCAAGGTGAAAAGGCAGTGGCCTTGCCTGTGATTCGTATCGTTGCCCCGCAAGGCAATTACGATTATCAAAACAAATATTTCTCCAACGACACCCAGTACATCGTCCCATGTGGTTTGCCTGAAGGGGAAGAACAAGCCATTCAGGATGTGGTACTCAAGGCATACAGAGTTTTGGGATGCAAAGGATGGGGTCGGATTGACGTCATGATCGATGCAGTAACAAGACTTCCCTATCTGCTCGAGATCAACACATCTCCGGGTATGACAGGTCACTCCCTGGTACCAATGTCGGCGAAAGCAGCCGGAATTTCCTACGAAGATTTGTGTGTTCAGTTGCTTCAAAGCGCTGCGCTGGAGCACGCTGTTCAAGGAGGTCAAGCTTTATGAACAAGTTGGAACCTCTACCTTTGGACATTCGCATGATGAACATCACCTCCGGGCTGCTGTTGGTTGTTCTGTTGTGTTCAAGTTTAGGCATCAGCGTATGGTGGGTCCTACGTCATCCCGTTTTTGATCTCAAGGGAATTTCTGTGCATGGGGATGTGACCCACAACAACGAGGTGACCTTACGGGCGAATGTGACGCCTCAACTGACTGGCAATTTTTTCACGTTGAGTTTAGGGCAAGCACAAAAAGCTTTTGAAAGTTTGCCTTGGGTTCGCAAAGCGATTGTTCGACGCGAGTTTCCCAATCGTTTAAGGGTTCGATTAGAGGAACACCAAGCTGTGGCCCTTTGGGGGGAAAACAGTGACACCAGCATGGTGAACCAATATGGTCAGGTGTTTGAGGCCAATGTGGATGACATTGATGCAGACAGTTTGCCGGTATTGACAGGTCCACTCGGGCAGTCAGCCATGGTGTGGCAGATGTACCAATATTTATTTCCAATCTTCAACACTGTATCCATGGGTATGGACAAATTGGAATTGACGCCCCGCGGAAGTTGGAGGGTCAAGACCGATGGCGATGCAATGATTGAACTGGGTCGCGGAACGCAAGAAGAAATTGGACAGCGATTGAAAACATTTTTACAAACAGTAGCGCAAGTGACTTCGCGTTATCAGCGCACGAACACCTCGTTGCTTGCGGCAGATTTAAGGCACACCAATGGCTATGCGTTGCGCTTGCGGGGTGTGACTACGTTGGCGGATGACGGTAAAAAGAAACCATAAATCACAGTGATCAGGTATTAAAAGAACGGTTGGAACTATGGCAAAAGAATACAAAGATTTGGTGGTTGGGCTCGACATTGGAACATCCAAGGTCATGGTCGTGGTTGCTGAAGTGATGCCTAGCGGTGAGCTCAAACTTGCCGGTATGGGCATTGCGCCAGGCAACGGCCTCAAGCGAGGTGTGGTGGTCAATATCGATGCCACCGTGCAGAGCATTCAACAGGCTTTGAAAGAAGCGGAATTCATGGCAGATTGCAAAATCACGCGCGTGAATACGGGCATCACAGGCGCACACATTCGAGGGCTCAATTCCAGTGGCATGGTAGCGGTGAAAGACAAAGAAGTCACGGCGGCCGATGTGGCGCGTGTGATGGAGACTGCGCGAGCCATCAATATCTCAACCGATCAACGGTTGCTTTTGGTGGCGCCTCAAGAATTTGTCATTGACAGTCAAGACGTCAAAGAACCCATCGGTATGAGTGGCATGCGCCTCGAAGCCAAAGTCCATATCGTGACAGGCGCACAAAGTGCAGCCGAAAACATCATTAAATGTGTTCGACGTTGCGGCCTGGAAGTCGATCAGTTGCTGCTCAACCCGCTGTCTTCCAGCCTGGCGGTATTGACTGAAGATGAGCGGGAGTTGGGCGTCGCTTGCGTTGACATTGGTGCAGGTACAACTGATGTGGCCATATTCACCAATGGAGCGATTCGTCACACTGCCGTGATTCCGATTGCTGGCGACTTGATTACCAGTGATATCGCCATGGCACTGCGCACCCCGACCAAAGATGCTGAAGACATCAAAGTCGAGAGCGGGTACGCAAAACAATTGTTGGCAGACCCGGATGCGCAAGTTGAAGTGCCTGGATTGGGTGACCGCGGCCCACGCATGCTCAGTCGACAGGCATTGGCTGGGGTCATTGAGCCGCGCGTAGAAGAAATTTTTTCACTTGTTCATCAGGTAATTCGGGAATCCGGTTATGAAGAAGTTTTGTCCTCTGGCATTGTCCTGACAGGTGGTAGCGCTGTGATGCCCGGCATGCTTGAGTTGGGCGAAGATATCTTTTTGAAACCCGTTCGTCGTGGGGTTCCCAAGTACAGAGGGGCCTTGGCAGACATGGTCAGTCAAGCCCGTGCAGCGACTGTGATGGGCCTGCTCGAAGAAGCCCGGATGGCACGCTTACGAGGGTTTAAGGTTCAAGAACGTAAAAGCTCAATGAACAATGCATTTGGCAGATTCAAAGACTTTATTGTGGGGAATTTTTGATGCGATTTCACCACTTTTACCAAGCCCGAGGCAGTCCATTGTGGCTTTGTCGATGTCGATGTTGACAATGATTTCCCGTCAAAACAAAAAAGCAAATTTTCAGGCAACTGCAGTAATTTAGGAGTTAAATATGATTGAAATGATCCAAGTCGAAGAGTTTAACCAAGGCACTCGCATCAAAGTGATTGGCGTAGGTGGTGGTGGTGGAAACGCCGTCGAACACATGATCGAGCGCAATGTACAAGGAGTCGAGTTTGTTTGTGCAAATACCGATGCACAAGCATTGACTCGCAGCGCTGCGCATCGCTTCATTCAGTTGGGGCATACAGGTTTGGGTGCGGGTAGTAAGCCAGAAAAAGGTCGTGAAGCTGCAGAGACCGCAGAAGAGGATATTCGTGCAGCCATAGATGGCGCACACATGCTGTTCATCACGGCAGGCATGGGCGGCGGCACTGGTACAGGCGCAGCACCCGTCATTGCAAGGATCGCCAAAGAAATGGGCATCTTGACAGTGGGTGTTGTAACCAAACCATTTGAATTCGAAGGTGGACGTCGGATGTCCAATGCCGAAGCTGGCATGACAGAGCTCGAAGCGAATGTGGATTCGTTGATTGTGGTGTTGAATGAGAAGCTGCTGGAATTGCCTGGCGGTGAAGACATGACGCAGGATGAGGCTTTTGCGCATGCCAACGATGTGCTCAAAAATGCCGTCGGTGGTATTGCTGAGATCATCAACGTGCCCGGACATGTCAACGTTGACTTTGAAGATGTGCGCACAGTCATGGGTGAGCCTGGCAAAGCCATGATGGGTACAGCGGCTGCCAGTGGTCCGGACCGAGCGCGTATCGCAGCCGAACAAGCGGTGGCCTGTCCATTGCTGGAAGGTATTGACCTGTCAGGTGCTAAAGGCGTTTTGGTCTTGATCAGCGCTGCCAAGGGATCCCTCAAACTGAGCGAGTCTAAGCAAGCGATGAACACCATTCGCGCTTATGCTTCTGAAAGCGCGCATGTCATCTACGGTACAGCCTATGATGAAGCCTTAGGTGATGAAATTCGAGTCACTGTTGTGGCAACCGGCTTATCGCGTCAAGGTGCGGCACGCCGCCCGACACTGGTTCAACAGCCTATGCTGCGGACCGGTACGGACAACATGCCATTCCAAATGGGTGGACATGATGCAGTGTCAACCAGCGCCATGCCCGGCGCTGCTATTGGAAATGACTATGGTCGTTTGAACACGCCGAGTGTTTGGCGCACCAACCGTACCCAGGCCGCTGACAAAGTGAATGGCATGTCTTCCGCGGGAATGGATGACATTGAAATCCCTGCCTTCTTGCGCAAGCAAGCGGACTGAACGAGAACTGCATTGCAATTCAAAGGGGGTGAAACGCATACCCGGCGTTTCACCCCCTTTTCCAATGCAATTTAAAATCTCATCATGCTTGCACAAAGAACTCTTAAAACGCTGACCAAAGCCGTAGGCGTCGGGTTGCACAGCGGTCAACGAGTGGAGCTGACATTGCGGCCTGCTGGGCCAAACACGGGTATTGTTTTTCGGCGCGTAGACCTGCCTGAACCCGTCGACATACCTGTCTCCGCTGAAGCCGTGACCGATACTCGACTGGCTTCCACACTTTCTTGTGGCCAAGCCAAAGTTCATACGGTTGAGCATCTCATGTCTGCTTGTGCAGGTTTGGGCATTGACAATCTGTATGTGGACATCACAGCCGAAGAGGTACCCATTCTTGACGGTTCAGCATCCTCTTTTGTGTACCTGCTGCAAAGTGCTGGGATTGAGTTGCAAAAAGCGCCTAAGCAATTCATTCGCATCTTGGAGACAGTTGAAATTTCCGAGGGAGCAGGGGAGAACATGAAGTGGGCACGATTGACGCCATACAACGGGTACCGATTGAGTTTTGAAATTGATTTCAAACACCCAGCCGTGGACTCGACTGGCCAGCAAGTCGTTTTTGATGTGGGGCAAGGCAACTACGCGCGCGACATTGCACGGGCTCGTACCTTTGGTTTCACCAAAGATGTTGAATTGATGCGCTCAAATGGTCTGGCTTTAGGTGGCGGTTTGGACAACGCGATTGTCATGGATGACTACAAAGTGCTGAACAGCGATGGGTTGCGCTATGACGATGAATTTGTCAAACACAAAATCCTGGATGCAATGGGCGATTTGTTCATTGTGGGAAAGCCTTTTTTGGCGGCTTATTCGGCCTTTCGCTCAGGTCACGCCCTGAACAACAAGCTATTGCGAGCCCTGCTGGCCCGACCGCAAGCCTATGAAATTGCGAGCTTTGTTGATGAAAGCAAGGCGCCTGCCGGTTTTGCATGGGCTCAACCCGCTTGGTGATTTGTGACACCTCATAGCCTTTCCGAATTACTGACGCACAAAGCGTTTGTCCGCTTTTGGTTTTCCCGCTTGTCAGGGATTCTGGCCCATCAAATGTTAATGGTCGCTTTGGCATGGCATATGTACGAACTGACCAGCAGTGCTTGGAGTTTGGGCTTGGTGGGCTTGTTTCAGTTTGTCCCTGCGTTGCTGATGACTTTGCCTGCGGGCCATTGGGTGGATCGCTTGCACAAGGCCCGTATTTATGCAGTTTGCATGGGACTCCAAGCTGTCGTCGCAGGCTTGTTGATTGCTGCCAGTTGGGGCCATTTTGCTAGCCCCGAATTGATTTATGGCATCTCCATCGTATTGGGTGGGGTCAGGGCTTTTCAGATGCCGACCCAACAAGCCTTGACACCTCAATTGGTTCCTCCGCCGTTGCTACCCCGGGCCATTGCGATGAGCTCCATGGGCGTCCAGACCGCGGTGATTGGGGGGCCTGCTTTGGGCGGACTGTTGTATGCACACAATGTGACAACGGTGTATGCCGTGTGCCTGGGACTTTTCTTGTTGGCTATGGCTTTAGCTTTGTGGGTTCGTTACCACCACCAACCCTCTTCAGGTGCTGCCGATATGCAGACTGTTTTGGCCGGCGCGGTTTTTGTCTGGAATCACAAACCGTTGATGGGCGCCATAACCCTGGACTTAGTGGCCGTCTTGTTGGGGGGTGCCACGGCCTTATTGCCGATTTTTGCGAAAGATATTTTGCATACCGGTCCTGAAGGTCTTGGGTTGCTGCGGGCTGCACCCGCCATAGGCTCATTGATCATGTCCACCGTGCTCACGCGCTGGCCACTGCAGCGCAAAGTGGGTCACAGCATGTTGGCCGCAGTGGTGGTGTTTGGTTTGGCCAATGTAGTGTTTGGCATTTCGCAGAACTTGATTCTGTCAATGGTTGCATTGGCAGTCACGGGGGCGGCAGACACCATCAGTGTGGTGACCCGTTTGACCTTGATGCAGCTGGAAACTCCTGATGACATGCGGGGCCGAGTGTCAGCAGTTAACTCTATTTTCATTGGCGCCTCCAATCAACTCGGTGAATTTGAATCAGGCGCCACTGCTGCACTTTGGGGCCCCGTGGGATCGGTGGTCGTTGGTGGTGTTGCCACCGTGCTGGTGGCGGTTGCTTGGTTGCGTTTGTTCCCTGACTTGGCGCAACGGGACCGCATGGTTCCTCACCAGTGAAGCGCTCATGACTTTGTGGTGAGTGGTGTTGTGACTGGTGTCTCAGTGACTGCGCCCACCCCTGTACATGCCATGGGTCTTGCGATGCAAGGCATTGACAGCCGCCAATTTGTTCATGGACGGACTGGCATGGGCGTGCGTGATGGCCAATCCCAAGGCATCTGCAGCATCTTGTCGGGGTAGTACTGGCAAGCGCAAGAGTCGTTTGACCATTTCTTGAATTTGAGATTTTGCAGCGCGTCCATGACCTGTAATAGCTTGCTTCATTTGTAAAGCCGTGTATTCGGCAACCGCTAAATCGCAAGACACCAATGCCGTGACACAACAGCCACGGGCTTGACCCAACAACAATGTAGCTTGCGGGTTGACATTCACGAATACGATTTCTACGGAGGCCACATCCGGTTGGTAACGTGCCGTAATTTCACGTACGCCTTCATAAATGACTTTAAGTCGAGCAGGCAAATTGCCCATTTCTTCTTTGGTCGTTTGGATCACACCACTGGCCACGTAAGTCAATTGAGAGCCTTCCACGTCAATCAGGCCAAAGCCAGTGGTTTGCAATCCGGGGTCAATTCCCAAAATTCTCATGGTTCAGAGTGTCATGGTTTCATGGCGCCACCACATCGTTCATGCGGATGACGATGGTTTGGGCTCGGTCCGACAAATAAGGTGATTGTGGACGCTTTTCGAAGAAACGGGGGCGAGGTAGCATGACCGATAAACGAGCGGACTCCCAAGGCGTCAACTGGGCAGCTGTTTTTTTAAAATAATGATGTGCTGCAGCCTCAGCGCCAAAAACCCCTTCTCCCCATTCGACGTGGTTCAGGTAAATTTCCATGATTCTCTGTTTAGAAAGGCAAGCTTCCAAAGCCATCGTCAAAATGAATTCTTGTCCCTTACGCACCATGGTGCGCTCACCCGATAAAAGCAGGTTTTTTGCCAATTGCTGAGTAATGGTTGAGCCGCCAACGATTTTGATTGCAGGGGGTGCGGCGTGAGGACCTGATTTTTCTATGCGTTGTGCAATCTTGGCCTTGGCCTTGGCATTGCGACCCCAGGCCTTTTCGATGGAGTCCCACCATACACCGTTGTGCTGCAAAAAAGCACTGTCTTCGGATGCCATAACGGCACGTTTCAAGTTGACCGAAATATGCTCGGCGTTAACCCAGTCCTGACGCCATGGCAGTGCGCCTTGGGTTCGCACTATTTGCCAGATTTGGGATCGCTCAAAAGCAGTCGATGGTGGATCAATGAAACGCATTAAACCAATGTGCATGACAAAGAAAATTTGCAGTCCCAACCCCGCAATCATGACCAATTTGAACCAATGAACAACAGCCTTCATGTGTGAAACCCTTTCATTCAGGGGCCTGTACATCTGGAGTTTGGATCACGGTTTTCAAAGTTTCATCACGCGAAAATCGGAAACGGGAGACGACAACAATCTGATCGGCCGATTTACGCATCTTGGCTGAAAAAGCATCAAAAGGAGCCGTATTGCGCGCTATGGCCAAGGCGCGACTGTCTAAAAGAGGTTTGCCTGAGGATCGGGCAATTTCGGCTTCGATCAATTGACCTTGACTGTCGACGGTCAGGATCATGGTCAAAGCGCCATAAATTTTTTGCCCAGCCACTTCTGGAAAATTTTGCGTTCCATTGGTCTCGATGGCACGTCTTAACTTGTCGTAATACAAAGCGTAAGCCACTTCGCGTGTGGCGGGACTGATGTAGCGCTTACGTGGCGCATTATTGATATCTTGAACGGACTTTTCAATTTGAGCTAATTGGCGAGACAGTTGCTGGCGGCGTTCTTCCCTGGCTTGTTTATTGGGACTTTTTTCGGCTTCGCCGCTGGCGTCTTGAGACAGATTGACCAACTCTTGACGCAATTGAGTCAGCAGCTTGAATTGTTGAACTTTGAGTGCTTCAATTTTCTGCTGTAAATCGCTCACATCCTGACCGTCCTCACTCTGAAGCGCGGGCGGCAAAGGCGAGGTCGCAATCAGATGGCCAGCATTTTGACCGCCACCTGCCAAACTCGCTTGCGCCAAGGCCTGTGGCGAATCTGTTTTTTCTTGACTGCGTGCGTTGACCAGGATCACCTCCATGGGGGCGTCTTCAAAGACGCGTTTGAAGGTTTCGGGCGCTGCAAAGCGCAAAGTAAGCAAAGCTGCATGTATACCCAGAGAAATAGCCAAAGCCCATTTCAAAGTGCGATGAGAGGATGAAAAAAAAGTGATGTTCATCTTTGAACTGATCGAAAAAATCATGCAAGTCAGGCTGTCGTTTCTGCCGGTGACTCACTCACATCGAGGGCAATGGCAATGGGACCAGCAGAAGTATCTTCATCCTCGTTTTCTTCTGCCGATTCAACAGCCTGTTGCGAGTCAAGTCGCTCGAGAACCGTGCCATGAACATCCAAAGCTATCGGGTCGATATGGGCTAATTTGACAAGAACTTTGGCACCTCTTTCCATACCTTGGGCGCCAAGGACAGTCAACACCAGCGGTAGGGTATCTGCTCGGACCAGCCATTGCCCGCCAGAGGCTTCCTTGAACAAAGTGGCGGTCAGCTCAGAGATCTTTTGCTGAGAAAGATATTGCAAAGTCCAAAAACGCTCCATGCCCGATTGGTAATTGTTGTAAGCGCTGTAGGCTGCATCAAAACCACTGATGATGGCAAACAGGTGTGCATCTTTGGGTTTAAAGGGGGCTGCCAGGGCCGCAGTGGCGCCGTGGCGTGCGCACGCAATAATTTGCCATTGATTGACCAAGTCAGTGTAACGACGAAGCGGGGAAGTGCTCCAAGCGTAACTGGGCACGCCGATGCCCGCATGTGGCAAGGCCTTGGTGCCCATGCGCACTTTCACACCGGGCGCTAAGCTGGCTTGACTCCGGTAGATTGCAGGCACACCCAGACTCGCCATCCATTGCCCCCAGGTACTGTTGGCCAAAATCATGGCCTCGGCCACGATCAAATCAAGCGGAGCACCGCGTTGGCGCGTGCCAATGCTGACGAGTTCATTGCCAACAGGCGGAATAGCATTGTTTTCGCGTTCCAAGCGGAATGTGTAATCGGGTCGATTGAATGCCTCAGGCTTTCCACGAACCACTTCACGGCCGGCTTTAAGGTGTTGAGCCAAGCGCCAATAGAAAGCCAACGATGAACGCGCCATCGGCAAATCCGGTTGCGCTTCGGCATGAGCAAATTCGGGGTCTTCTAGCCACTGCGCAGTCACTAGGCTGTCGAGTTGATCGTGCCGCAGGTTGGCGGCAATGTGCACTTTTTCAAGTTTGGTTTCACTGCTCAGGATGTTCAAACTGGATTCATCGAAAGTCACATACAAAGATACGGCAGGACAGTCCTGACCTTCAGCCAGTGTGTAATTCTTAACAACATCGTCAGGCAGCATGGTGATTTTGTAGCCCGGCATGTACACAGTTGAAAAACGATTTCGACCCAGTTGATCGATGGGGCTGTCGGGCAACACGGCCAGGCCCGGTGCCGCAATGTGGATGCCCACGGTCACCGTACCACTGCCTAAGCCCTGTAAAGACAAAGCATCGTCAATCTCGGTTGTTTGGGAGTCGTCAATTGAATAAGCCTGCGCGTTGGACAAGGGCAGTGTGTCAGTGATGGGCGGTGCAGACAAAGCCGGAAATCCGGTCCCTTTCGGAAAGTTGTCAAACAAAAACCGTTGCCAGTGAAAGTCATAAGCCGACTCAATGGCACCGGCTTGTTGCAACAGCTCCAATGGTGCGGTTTGGGTTGCTCGACTGGCTTCGACTACGGCTTTGTATTCAGGCGCATTCTTGTCAGGTTTGAACAGAATTTTGTACAACTGCTCACGAATGGGGGCTGGGCAGACCTTTTGCGAAAGTTCGGCAGCCCAGTTTTCGATTTGGGCTTGAACCAACTTTTTCTTTTCGATGGCGGCAAGTGCTTGGGCCACAATTTCTGGGGAGGCTTTTCGGAAACGCCCTTTGCCTGCGCGGCGAAAATAATGAGGTGCTTCAAACAATGTGATCAGTGCGGCAACCCGTTCGGTGGTGGACGCCGAGGCACTGAAGTAGTCGTGTGCCAGATCGGTGAACCCAAATTCGGTTTCGGGTGCGAATTCCCAAGCCAAATTCAGGTCAATGGTTTGACTCAGGGTTGTTGATTCTTCAAGCAATACGGCAGGCGCAGGCTTGTCAAACTTGAGTAACACATTGGCAGCCTTAACTTTAACGCGTTTGCCGCTGTCGAGTTCAACCTGAGTTGAAGCCTCGGCTTCGGACAAGATGCGACCGGCCATGAATTTTCCGGCTTCTTCAAACAATAAAAACATAGTCCTGATTGTCCCATGCTCCGGCTTCAAGCCAAGTTCAAAAAATTCAGAATATCGTCCTGATGGTCCTCAAAATCAGACAAAGCATGGTCGCTGCCCGGCAAAAGTTTGATTTGGGCATGAGGAAGGTGCCCCGTCATTTCTCGCCAGTCCAGCACCTCATCCCCTTTGGCCACGATGGCAAACACCTCAGAATGTGTTGATTCCAGGGCATTTTGAAGGGCTTCCAACTCGTCTACATAGTTGGATTGAAAGTAAAAGGACTGCGCAGGATCGTGCCATGCCTGTTGCGTGCCCACATGATGTATTAGATCTCGGGCAGGTTCTACCGCCGGGTTCAACAGGACTGATGGGCAGCCCGTAGCAGCAGCAAAACACTGCGCATAAAAGCCGCCTAAGGAAGAGCCGACGACGGCGGTTTGGCTCAATGGCCAATTCTTGGTGCCTTGATTAATCAAGGCCATGGCCTCTTTAGGTGAGGGAGGGAGTTGCGGACACCACCAGTGAACCTGCGGGTGCAGTTGGTGCACCCAGTGGGCCATTTTTTGGGCCTTCATGGATTGGGGGGACGAACGAAAACCATGTAAGTACAGCAAATGGGTGATGGATGCTTTGCTTTTCATATAGTTCATTATCTGGGCATTCGAAGCTGAGATAATCGCAGTATGAATACGGTCATCCAGAAACAGACACTGATTCAGCGATTGCAATTGTGGTTCGAAGGTTTCGATGGGCCTTTGGCATTCGCTGTTTTTTTGCTCGCATGTGCGGGCTTGGTGATCATGTTTTCTTCAGGTTATGACCATGGCACTCGCTTTACTGACCATGCCCGTAACATGTTGATTGCCGCCTTCATCATGTTTGTTGCGGCGCAAATACCACCTCAAAAATTGATGAGTTTGGCAGTGCCGATGTATACATTGGGGGTCATTTTGTTGATTGCCGTGGCTGTCTTTGGAATCACCAAGAAAGGCTCGCGCCGGTGGGTGAATCTGGGGGTGATCATTCAGCCCAGCGAAATATTGAAAATTGCCATGCCATTGATGCTGGCTTGGTGGTTCCAAAAGCGCGAAGGTCAATTGCGTCCCTTGGACTTTGCCGTTGCGGGCGTTTTGCTGGCGATACCGGTGGGGTTGATTCTTCGTCAACCTGATTTGGGCACAGCTTTGCTGGTTTTGTCAGCTGGTTTGTCTGTGATTTTCTTCGCGGGATTGAGCTGGCGGCTGATCGTTCCCCCTTTGCTCATGGGATTGATTGGGATCGTGTTGCTGGTTATTTTTGAACCTGGCTTGTGCGCAGACGATGTGAATTGGCATGTATTACACGAATACCAACGTCAGCGGATATGCACTTTACTGGACCCCACGCGCGACCCCTTGGGACGAGGTTTTCATATCATTCAGGGAATGATTGCGATTGGCTCCGGTGGCTTTTGGGGCAAAGGATTTATGCAGGGCACACAGACGCATTTGGAGTTCATTCCTGAGCGTACGACAGACTTTATTTTTGCAGCATTCTCGGAAGAGTTTGGCTTGTTCGGTAACCTTTTTCTGATTTCTTCGTTTCTTTTCTTGGTTTACCGGGGTTTGATGATTGCGCTGGACGCGCCCACCCTGTTCACCCGTTTGCTGGCGGGCAGTGTGACCATGATTTTCTTCACCTATGCATTTGTCAACATGGGGATGGTCAGCGGGATCTTGCCCGTGGTAGGTGTGCCCCTTCCGTTTATCAGCTATGGCGGGACAGCCATGGTCACTTTGGGTCTGGGTTTGGGGATTTTGATGTCGATTGCTAAAGCTAAAAGGTTGGTGCAAACATGAGTTCAGTCAACGGGGTTCAAGTTGCAGTCATTGGCGCAGGCAACATGGGCGGCGCCATGCTTGCCCGCTTGTGCGAGGCGGGTTGGACGGTCGCTGTGTGCGACGTGGATCCTCAACAGCAAGCTGTGGCCGTGGCTTGTGGCGCCCGAGATTGTTCAACTCCTTTGGATGCGGCGCAGCTTTTGTGCGCAGAAGGTGTTTTGCTGATCGCGGTGATTGATGCGGAACAAACGCGTGAGGTTTTGACCGGTCCAAATGGCGCTATGGCCGCCATGCATTCAGGTCAAACGGTGATGCTGTGTCCGACCCTGTCACCCACCGATGTACAAGCCATAGGTTCGATGCTGGCCCAGCATGGGGTAAGTTGTATAGATGCGCCCATGTCGGGAGGGCCTATACGGGCACGTGATGGCAGCATGAGTTTGATGGTCGCATGTGAAGACGGTGTGTTTCAGCGTCATGCAGGGTTATTGAATACCTTGAGTCAGAAAATTTTTCGCATCAGCGGACGTGTTGGCGATGGCGCCAAAACCAAGCTGGTCAATAACCTTTTAGCTGCGATCAATTTGTCAGGTGCCGCAGAGGCTTTGGCTTTGGCCGATCGTTTGGGATTGAACCTGAACACCACCTTGTCCGTCATGGCGCAGTCAAGCGGCCAAAGCTGGATTGCGTCAGACCGGATGCCGCGGGCTTTTGTGGGGGATCTGGCCCCACGAGCGCATGTGACATTATTGGAAAAAGACACTCGCTTAGCTGTCGAAATGGCGCAAAGTGTTGGGTTTGACGCAGCCATTGGGCAATTGGCCCGTCTTGCGTTTGCGCAAGCCAGCGCGGATGGTTGGGCAAATCAAGACGATGCTGCCCTTTTTCAGTGGATGAAAGATCACCGCTGATCCCTCCGGCTTAAAAGGCCGAACAATATCCTTTGGGCGTGGTTGGTGCTCTTTCTCTACAATGGGGGCATGATTTCTCGTGAACCCACCCTTGAACGCCTGGCCACGGCCCGGTCCTTGTTGCTTGAACCTTTTGGTTTGGATGAAACGCATTTGACGCAGGCCTTGTCTGCAATCAAAGCGCACAAAATCGATGATGCCGATTTGTACTTTCAATACACCCGCTCAGAAGGCTGGAGTTTGGAGGAAGGCATCGTTAAAACTGGCAGTTTCAGCATTGATCAGGGTGTGGGCGTCAGGGCTGTTGCAGGTGAAAAAACAGCATTTGCGTATTCCGATGACATCTCTATCAGTTCTTTGATGGACGCCGCAGTCACGGTACGCAGCATTGCCAGTGCCGCGCAAAATCGCCGAGCCAAAGTGCCCGCCCGCAAAGTAGCAACAAGTCGTTTGCTCTACCCTTCCATGGACCCGATGGGCAGCATGGACAGCGCGGCGAAAGTCAAATTGCTAGAGAAGGTTGAACAACTCGCACGTGCCAAGGATGCCCGTATTGTGCAGGTCATGGCGGGTTTGGCCACTGAATACGACGTGGTAATGGTGGCGCGTGCAGATGGTACGTTGGCCGCCGATGTTCGCCCTTTAGTCCGTTTGTCGGTCTCGGTCATCGCCGAGCAAGGTAAGCGCCGCGAATCAGGTAGCGGCGGTGGAGGTGGACGGTTTGGGTTGGCGTATTTTGATGACGCAATGATCAACACTTATGTCAATGATGCTGTTCATGCTGCCGTCACCAATTTGGACGCACGTCCTGCGCCAGCAGGTGAAATGACGGTTGTATTAGGTCCGGGTTGGCCAGGAGTCTTGTTGCATGAAGCGATCGGGCATGGACTTGAAGGCGACTTCAACCGCAAAGGCTCCAGCGCTTTCAGCGGTCGCATTGGACAACGTGTCGCGGCAAAAGGCGTGACCGTCTTGGATGACGGTACCTTGGCCGATCGACGGGGCTCGCTCAATGTCGATGATGAAGGCCATGTCAGCCAGCGCAATGTCCTGATCGAAGACGGTATTTTGATGGGGTACATCCAGGACTCCATGAATGCCCGACTCATGGGCGTCAAACCGACAGGCAATGGCCGACGTGAAAGTTACGCCCATGTTCCCATGCCCCGCATGACCAACACGTACATGTTGGGAGGAGACAAAGCGCCTGAAGAAATTGTGGCCAGCATCAAGAAGGGTTTGTATGCCCCCAATTTTGGTGGCGGACAGGTGGACATCACCAGCGGCAAATTCGTCTTTTCTGCCAGCGAAGCCTATTGGGTTGAAAACGGCAAAATTCTGTACCCCGTCAAGGGGGCCACACTGGTGGGTAGTGGGCCTGAATCTCTCAAAAAAATCTCCATGATCGGCAACGACATGCGTTTGGACAGCGGTGTGGGCACTTGCGGCAAGGAAGGTCAAAGCGTCCCTGTGGGCGTAGGCCAACCTACTTTGCGAATTGACGGTTTGACCGTTGGCGGCACGGCTTGAGCTTCATGGGTCTCGAGTCCTTTCAAGTGATGTCAGAAACTTGTGATACATTGCCACCATGAATTCGCGTATTGCATTTTATTTTTACTTTTGGTTCTCAGTCCCCGGCGGACGAGAGGCGAGCGCGTAAACAGCACCCCACTCAGTCAAAACCGCCGGAGCCTAAAGCCCGGCGGTTTTTTTATTTTCAGTTTTATTTTCAAGGAGTTTGATGATGCCCACGAAAGCCACTGCCACCAGCGAAGCCTGGTATGCGAACCAAGTCGACAAAACAGGACAAACCGACGACGAACGCATCAAGGACATCACCGTGCTCCCACCTCCAGAACATTTGATTCGCTTTTTTCCTATTGCCGGTACACCGGTGGAAAAGCTGATATCACAGACCCGCAAGGCCATTCAAAACATCGTGCATGGCAAGGACGATCGCTTGTTGGTCATTATTGGTCCTTGCTCGATCCACGACCCAGCCGCAGCAATCGAGTATGCGCGCCGACTCAAGCCTTTGCGTGACAAGTACGCCGATACCTTGGAAGTAGTGATGCGCGTTTACTTTGAAAAACCGCGTACGACAGTGGGCTGGAAAGGGCTGATCAACGATCCGTATTTGGATGAAAGCTGCCGCATCGATGAAGGTCTGCGTATTGCCCGCCAACTGCTGATCGAGATCAACCGCGCCGGCTTGCCAGCGGCAAGCGAGTTTCTGGATGTGATTTCACCGCAGTACATTGGTGACTTGATCAGCTGGGGTGCCATTGGTGCCCGTACGACTGAGAGTCAGGTGCATCGCGAATTGGCCTCTGGTTTGTCTGCCCCAATTGGCTTCAAAAATGGCACCGATGGCAACATTAAAATCGCAACGGATGCGATTCAGGCAGCCTCTCGTGGGCACCACTTTTTATCTGTGCATAAAAATGGTCAAGTGGCGATTGTGCAAACACAGGGTAACAAAGATTGCCATGTGATCTTGCGTGGCGGCAAGGCGCCCAACTACGACGCCGCCAGCGTGGCTGCAGCGTGTAAAGAGCTGGAGGCCGCAAAATTACCGGCCACCTTGATGGTCGATTGCAGCCATGCCAACAGCAGCAAATTGCACACCCGTCAAATTGAGGTGGCCAAGGACATCGCTGCGCAAATGGCGGGCGGTTCTCACCAAGTTTTTGGTGTGATGGTCGAGAGCCACTTGCTGGATGGCGCGCAGAAATTCACGCCGGGCAAAGACGATCCTTCCAAGTTGAATTACGGTCAGAGTATTACCGATGCCTGCATCAGTTGGGACGACAGCCAGCAGGTTTTGCAGGTTTTGTCGGATGCCGTGAAGTCGCGCCGTTTGCGCTGATCGCCATGGTCAGGGTCACTGATCAGAGGCCCTCATTTTGTCTGATCTTGAGGTTGCTTATGAACTTCCAATGGCCGCAAGGAGCCGGTCGTGAATCCCGCCAAAACCGCCATTGCTCATGCACAGCAAATGATCGCCAGGCCGCACTTGTGCCAATACCTGCGCAATTGCCTCGTCAATGTTGGCACTCACTTTTGCGCGCTCTCCCATAGACATGAGTGCCGCAGCTGCATCCCAGTCCAGCCCACCCGAATGACAAAAGGCCAGGTCGGTTTCTGCCAGACTCCAAGGCAACTGGGATTTCATGGCGCCCAATTTCATGGTGTTGCTGCGAGGTTCAAAGATGGCCAGAATGCGTGCATGAGATCCGACCTGTCTGCGAAGGCCATTGACTGTGGTGCGGATGGCTGTAGGGTGGTGTGCGAAGTCGTCATAGACCGTGACGCCTTTGACTGAACCCCGCACTTCCATTCTTCGTTTGACATTTTCAAAGCTGGACAGAGCCTGGGCGGACAAGGAGGGGTTGACGCCCACGTGCTCTGCGGCGGCCATGGCGGCCAAAGCATTGAGCTGATTATGAACACCACCGATACGCCATTGGACTTTGGCGACCGATTGACCGCCGGAAAACACGTTGAATTCAGCAGGTTCGCCTTGGGCTACAAAGTCACTGACAGCCGATCCAAATGTACGTATTTCGCTCCAGCAGCCGAGAGCCAGCACGCGGGTAAGGCTTTCTTCCAGCCCATTAAGGACCAAGCGTCCTTTGCTGGGGACGGTACGAACCAGGTGATGAAATTGCCTTTCGATGGCAGCCAGGTCGTCAAAGATGTCGGCGTGGTCGAACTCGAGGTTATTCAAAATAACTGTGCGGGGGCGGTAGTGGACGAACTTGCTGCGTTTGTCAAAAAAGGCAGTGTCGTATTCGTCGGCCTCAATGACAAAATACTGACCACCTCCCAAACGGGCCGACACGCCAAAGTTCAGCGGAACCCCACCCACCAAAAATCCGGGTTCAAGTCCGGCTTGTTCGAGGATCCATGACAACATGGAGGTGGTGGTCGTTTTGCCATGGGTACCCGCCACCGCCAACACATGCCGACTTTGAAGCACGTGCTCTGCAAGCCATTGCGGTCCGCTGGTGTAGCGCGCGCCGGCGTCCAGAATGGCCTCCATCAGAGGAAATTTGGGAGAGCCGTCCTTCAGGTGGGCACGGCTGACCACGTTACCGATCACGTACATGTCAGGTTTGAGGCTCATTTGATCGGCGTTAAAGCCTTCAATCAAATCAATACCCAAAGCCCTGAGTTGGTCACTCATCGGGGGGTAAACGCCGGTATCGCAACCGGTGACTTGATGGCCCGCTTCTCGTGCCAAGGCGGCCAATCCTCCCATGAAGGTGCCGCAAATACCTAAAATATGAATGTGCATGGACATCGATTTTAGGCGTACTGCCTGCATGGGGTGCACAATTCGTGGCATGGACGAATTGATGCAAGAAATCGCCGCATGCGCCGCCCGTCTGGTGGTCGAAGAAGGCTTGGAATATGGCCCTGCCAAGCGCAGAGCGGTCAAAACGATGCGCCTGCCACAGCGCGCTGCGCTGCCAAACAACGATTTGATTGAGCAACACGTATTCGAATACATAGACATGTTTTGCGCCGAGACGCAACCGCAAGAGTTGTTGGCTTTGCGTCGTCATGCCTTGCAATGGATGGGGCGACTCCAGGAGTTCCGACCGTACCTCTCCGGCGCTGTCTGGCGCGGCACGGCCACGCGACTCTCGGATATTTACTTGCAACTGTTCTGTGATGACCCAAAATCGACAGAAATCGCTTTGCTCAATATGAATCTATCCTATGACGTAACCACGGTGAAGGGCTTTCAGGGTGAAGCGGTGGACGCCCTAAGTCTGCACAGTGTGTGCCCAGAATTGGAAGAGGATATTGGCATTCACCTCATGATTTATGATCATGATGATGTGCGAGGGGCCTTGAAACGGGATGAGAAGGGCCGTTCTGTACGCGGTGATTTGTCTGCGTTAAAGAAATTGATTGAAGACGGATGTGGACATGAAGACGTTAGAAGATATGAAAATAAACGGTAAAGTTGAATTTAGGCGACGTATTTTGTTTTCTTCAGTTGCACTCGCTGCTGGCTTGTCGGGTGCCGGCTGGGCGTGGTGGCGATCAATGCCTCAGCCTGGATTGCCTCCGGATGTTCAAGCTTTTTGGGGGATGAGCTTTGAAAAACCAGACGGAGGTGAGCTTTCTATACAGAGCTTCAAGGGCCGCCCTTTGTTGGTGAATTTTTGGGCCACATGGTGCCCCCCTTGTATCGAAGAACTTCCTTTATTAGAGTCTATTTGGATAAAAAATGATCCTAAATATCTCCAAGTTCTAGGACTTGCTGTAGATCAACCGAGTTCAGTCCGGCAGTTTCTGGCGCGGCATCCCTTGACTTTCCCGATGGGCTTGGCCGGATTGAACGGCACCGAGTTAGGGCGCAGCTTGGGTAACAGCGTGAATGCGTTGCCATACAGCGTTCTTTTTAACTCGGATGGCCGCATGATTGCTCAAAAAATGGGCAAACTCGAAGCTGTTGACTTGGCTGAATGGCTGAAAAACCTGAAATAGTGTGTTTAAGCATTTTGATTTTATTTTTTTGAGCAGTCAGATTGAGCTAATAAAAGCAATATCCCTTCAAATGGGGGTAAATTGATGTTAATTTAGTGTAAATTCCAGCTTTTACGTTTGCTTATGCGGGAGATCTTATGGATTTGCGAAAACTCAAAACCTTGATTGACTTGGTGTCTGATTCCAATGTGTCGGAACTTGAAATCACTGAAGCCGAAGGCAAAGTACGTATTGTCAAAAGCATGCCACAAGCCACCCAGATGCCACTGAATGCGGTTCAGTATGCGGCAGCACCTTCGCCGGTTGCAGCAGCCCCCGTTGCTGATGTCGTTGCAGCGGCACCCGAAGTTGCCTCTGGACATACCGTCAAATCCCCCATGGTTGGAACCTTCTACCGTTCAGCCAGCCCTGGGGCCGCTTCATTTGTAGAGATCGGGTCGGTTGTCAAAGAAGGCGACACACTTTGCATCATTGAAGCGATGAAGATTTTGAACGAAATTGAATCCGATAAGTCCGGCAGGGTTGCGAAGATATTGTGTGAGAACGGGCAGGCTGTGGAATACGGACAGCCCATGTTCATAATCGAATAACCCAGCACGGGGATTGCATGTTCAAGAAAATTTTGGTGGCCAACCGTGGCGAAATCGCTTTGCGTATCCAGCGTGCTTGCCGCGAATTGGGAATCAAAGCGGTCATGGTCTATTCAGAGGCCGATCGAGAAGCCAAGTATGTGAAGCTCGCTGAAGAAGCCGTGTGTATCGGACCCGCCCCTTCAGGCCTGAGTTACCTCAATATGCCGGCAATCATTTCGGCCGCTGAGGTGACCGATGCCGAAGCGATTCATCCAGGGTATGGCTTTTTGAGTGAGAACGCGGACTTTGCAGAGCGCGTTGAAAAAAGTGGTTTCCAGTTCATTGGGCCCTCGCCTGAGTCCATTCGCATCATGGGTGACAAAGTCTCTGCCAAGCAAGCCATGATTCGTGCAGGTGTGCCCTGCGTGCCCGGCTCAGAGGGAGAGTTACCCGATGACCCAGCACAGATTAGGCGCATTGCGAAAAGTGTGGGTTATCCCGTCATCATCAAAGCCGCTGGCGGCGGTGGTGGCCGTGGCATGCGCGTGGTGCACACTGAAGCCGCCTTGATTAACGCGGTGCAAATGACCAAAGCTGAGGCGGGTGCCGCATTCAACAACCCCGCGGTGTACATGGAAAAGTACCTGCAGAATCCGCGTCACATTGAAATTCAAATTCTGGCCGACAAGCACCGTAATGCGGTCTACTTGGGCGAGCGTGATTGCTCCATGCAGCGTCGCCATCAGAAAGTGATCGAGGAGGCGCCAGCCCCTGGAATCCCACGTAAATTGATTGACAAGATTGGTGAGCGCTGTGTGGCGGCTTGTAAGAAGATCAATTACCGTGGTGCTGGAACGTTCGAGTTTTTGTACGAAAACGGCGAGTTCTATTTCATTGAAATGAACACGCGCGTGCAAGTTGAGCACCCGGTGACCGAATGGATCACGGGCGTGGACATTGTGAAAACCCAAATCATGGTGGCGGCAGGAGAAAAGTTGCCATTCACGCAAAAGCAAATCCAAATTCGTGGCCACGCGGTTGAATGCCGAATCAACGCTGAAGATCCTTACAAATTTGTCCCTTCACCCGGGCGAATTACCTTATGGCATGCGCCAGGTGGGCCGGGGGTGCGTGTGGACTCTCATGTTTATCACAACTACTTTGTGCCACCGAATTACGATTCAATGATTGGCAAAATCATTGTCCATGGCGATACCCGAGAGCAAGCCATAGCCCGTATGCAAACGGCTTTGGCTGAAACCGTGGTCGAGGGCATCAGCACCAATATTCCATTGCACCGTGAGTTGATGGTGGATGCCAAGTTCATGGCCGGTGGTACCAATATTCATTATTTGGAAGAGTGGCTCAGCCACCATAAGCGCTGACCATGTTTGAGTTGTGCTTATTGTGTCCGGAAGACCGCGTAGAGGTTTTGAGTGATGCCTTGGAGACCTTGGAGGCTCTGAGCGTATCGGTGGAAGATGCGGATGCTGAAACTGAAGCCGAGCAAGCCTTGTTTGGCGAGCCCGGCATGCCAGCCCCCAAAGATGGCTGGCAAAGATCGCGCATAGTGGCACTTTTTCAAGAGGAATTGGAGGCACGAGAAGCTGCCCGATTGCTGTCAGCGCAAGATTTTTTCGAAGGCTGCCAAGTTGTGGCTGTTGTGGCGGTGGCCGATCAGGATTGGGTTCGTTTGACGCAGTCGCAATTTTCGCCTGTGGAAATCACGTCCGATTTTTGGATCGTACCGACATGGCATGAACCACCTTCCCAAGCAAAACAGATGATCCGATTGGATCCTGGATTGGCGTTTGGAACCGGCACGCATCCCACTACACGCATGTGTTTGCGATGGATTGCTTCACACCCTGTTGCTGGTCAGCGTGTACTTGATTACGGTTGTGGTTCCGGCATTTTGGCTATCGGTGCTGCCAAGTATGGTGCAACCAACATTGACGCAGTGGATATTGACACCGCTGCCGTTGAGTCAACAGTACTCAATGCCCAGGCAAATCACGTCAACCTGAATGCCGGTTTGCCTGATCTGGCCAAGGGTCTTTATGGGACCGTTTTGGCAAACATTCTGGCCACCCCGCTCAAGGTATTAGCCCCCTTGCTTTGCGCGCATGTGGAGGCGGGCGGCGCTTTGGTTTTGGCTGGAATTTTGGAGCGACAGGCTGACGAGCTCAAGCAAGCTTATGCGCCTTATTTGTCACTCCAAGTGAGTGATACGCAAGAAGGTTGGATCTTGATGACGGCGATGGCCAAATCATCCATGGCCTGATTACAATCAGTGCATGAGCCTGATCACCCGGTGCCCCCAATGCGCTACCCTATTCAAGGTTGAGCCTGTTGAGCTTTCAGTTGCTCAAGGTTGGGTTCGTTGCGGCCAATGTGACCATGTATTTGACGGCTATGTGACTGTTGTCAGCCTTCCCGCGCTTGGGCCCATTCTGAGACCAGAGCCCCAATTTGATGCTTTGCGGATCGACTTGGATGACTTGCTGCTTCGCGAAGATGCAGACGCAGTGGAACCACCGCGATCCGTTCAATCGATACAACCCACCAGGCCCTGGCTCAATAAGTTTTACATCATCTTATTGGTTCTGGGTGTGTGTGGACAGGCGATCAGTTATGGACGGCATGAACTCGCTGCCCGAATGCCCTCTTTAGGCCCAGTTCTCAACGCAACCTGCGTTGCGTTTCAATGCGCCCTGGACCCCCTGCGTCGACTGGAAGGCATGGTGATCGATGGCTCAAGCTTTGCTCCCGCTGATACTGGATTTGTTTTGAATCTGACCCTGAGAAACTCAGAGGATGTTCCGTTGGCAATGACCTCCTTGGAATTAACTTTAACGGATGCGAAAGATCACGCCATCATTCGCCGCGTGCTGAACCCTTCTGAGATGGGTGCGCCATCAATCATGGAGTCTGGCAAGGTTTGGAATGGCACTCTGGCGATCGAGCCCCTCTACACAACCGCAGATATCGCGGGCTATCGGCTCTACAGCTTTTATCCTTAAAGCATCTATTTTTGAGCGCGTCATAAAAAAACCCGATGCGTTGCCGCATCGGGTTTTGCTTTGCACTTTTAAGGGTGCTGAACTTTAAGGCTTCGCGGCCGAAGGAAACGGCCAGGCAGCTTGAGGGTTCAAAGTGGTCTGCGCCGCAGGGGCAGCGGGTGCTTTGGCCGCCTTTTTAGGGGCAGGCTTTTTAGCCGCTTTCTTAGCAGCTGGTTTTTTAGCAGCTGGTTTCTTGGCGGCTGCTTTTTTAGCAGCTGGCTTTTTAGCGGCTACAGCTTTTTTGGCTGGAGCAGCTTTTTTCGCGGCAGCTTTAGGCGCAGCTTTTTTAGCAGCTGGCTTTTTCGCTACTGGCTTTTTAGCGGCTACAGCTTTTTTGGCTGGAGCAGCTTTTTTAGCAGCTGGCTTTTTAGCAGCGACAGCTTTTTTGGCTGGAGCAGCTTTTTTAGCAGCTGGCTTTTTAGCGGCTACAGCTTTTTTGGCTGGAGCAGCTTTTTTAGCCGGAGCGGATTTCTTTGCGGGTGCAGCTTTTTTAGCTGCTACTTTTTTTGCAGTTGCCATGGTTTATTCTCCTTGATCAAGTAGAAAAATCAACAGAGGGAAACGCTGGATGCCTGTTGGAGGGCATAAAGCGATTCAAGGTGCTGGGGCAAGCCCCAACACCTTGAACACGGGAAAGCAACACACTCCAACCCCTTGAAAGGTTGCTCATGTGTTGCTGGTAAATAAAATGCATAAGTGTGAAGGACTTTCAATCCCAATCTAGGGCGCCGCCCGATTGGTATTCGATCACGCGGGTCTCGAAGAAATTACGTTCTTTCTTCAAGTCAATCATTTCGCTCATCCATGGGAATGGATTTTCTTCGTTCGGGAACAAGGTTTCCAAACCAATTTGAGTGGCACGCCGGTTGGCAATGTAGCGCAAGTAGCCTTTGAACATGGATGCATTCATGCCCAGCACGCCGCGAGGCATGGTGTCTTCGGCATATTTGTATTCCAGTTCGACGGCCTTCATAAACAGGCCCTTGATTTCTTCCTTGAACTCCGATGTCCACAGCTGGGGATTTTCCAGCTTGACGGTGTTGATCAGGTCGATGCCGAAATTGCAATGCATAGACTCATCACGCAAAATGTACTGGTACTGCTCGGCAGCGCCCGTCATCTTGTTTTGGCGACCCAAGGCCAAAATTTGTGTGAAGCCGACATAGAAAAACAAGCCTTCCATCAAGCATGCGAAAACGATCAATGACTTGAGTAGTGTTTGATCGTTTTCCAGCGTACCCGTATTGAAGTTAGGGTCCATGATCGCGTTGATGAAGGGGATCAGAAATTCATCTTTGTCGCGGATGGACTGAACTTCGTTGTAGGCGTTAAAGATTTCGCTCTCATCCAATCCCAGTGACTCCACGATGTACTGGTAGGCATGGGTGTGAATCGCTTCTTCAAAAGCCTGGCGCAATAAGAACTGACGGCATTCGGGCGCAGTGATGTGACGGTAAGTGCCCAACACAATGTTGTTGGCTGCCAAGGAGTCAGCCGTCACAAAAAAGCCGAGGTTACGTTTGACAATGCGTCGTTCGTCTTCAGTCAGCCCATTAGGGTCTTTCCATAAAGCGATGTCACGGGTCATGTTCACTTCCTGCGGCATCCAATGGTTGGCGCAGGTGGCGAGGTATTTTTCCCAGGCCCACTTGTATTTGAAGGGCACCAACTGATTCACATCAGTCTGGCCATTGATGATACGTTTGTCAGCCGCATTCATTCGGCGATAGGGTGCTGGGTTGGGTGCTGGGGACGCTGACGCTTCAGTGTTCATGACAGAACCACTGGCTGGGTAAGAAGGCACTGCACTGGGCACTGCTTGTTTAGATTGATCGTCCCAAGACAACATAAAAAATTCCAATTCGCAAATTATGAAAGCATGTCAAAGAAAAGAAAAGAAGTGATTGACATTCGAGCTTTTTTCAATGACTAAGTGTTGTGCAATTGCATCGTATTGATGTTGTAGACACATCGATACGATGCATTGCAGTGACCGTTAAGAGATCACAATTTATTGGCAGGACTCGCAGCCCGGATCATCAATTGCGCAGAACTTAATGTCGGTTGCTGGCGTTGCATTGATTTGCGCCTGCGCTGCTGCCGCTGCTGCATCCAATGCACTCATGCCATGGGGCGTACCACCTGAAGAAACTGCATTCATCTTGCTCGATTGAACTGTTGATTTTTCTGCATGTGTTGCGCTGGTCGTGCGCAGATAGTAAGTGGTCTTCAAACCACGCAACCATGCCAGCTTGTAGGTGTCGTCGAGTTTTTTGCCTGATGCGCCGGCCATGTAGATGTTGAGTGATTGGGCTTGGTCAATCCATTTTTGGCGGCGCGCTGCAGCCTCCACAATCCAAGTCGTTTCTACTTCAAATGCAGTGGCATAAAGCGATTTAATTTCTTGAGGAATACGATCAATGGGACGCAGCGAACCATCGAAGTGTTTGAGGTCCATAACCATCACGTCGTCCCATAGACCCAAGCGTTTTAAGTCGCGCACCAGGTAGCTGTTGATGATGGTGAATTCACCAGACAAATTGGACTTGACGGAGAGGTTACCAAAGCAAGGCTCAATACAAGCGTCAACGCCGATGATGTTGGAGATGGTCGCTGTGGGCGCAATCGCCACACAGTTGGAGTTGCGCATGCCGTCCTTGGCAATTTTGTTCCGCAAAGCATCCCAGTCCATGGTCATGGAGCGATCGACTTCAACGTAACCGCCGCGTTCACGCTCGAGCAAATCAAGTGTGTCCAATGGCATGATGCCCTGGTCCCACAGCGACCCTTTGTAGCTGGAGTATTTGCCCCGCTCGCTGGCCAATTCAGTGGAGGCCCAATAGGCGTAGTAGCAGATGGCTTCCATCGACTTGTCAGCGAATTCAACCGCCTCTTGGGAAGCATAAGGAACACGCATTTCGTACAGCGCATCTTGGAAACCCATCAAGCCCAAGCCGACGGGGCGGTGACGCATATTAGAGTCTCGGGCTTTTTTGACGGCGTAGTAGTTGATGTCGATCACGTTGTCCAACATGCGCATCGCAATGCCAATGGTGCGCTTGAGTTTTTCGTGGTCTATCTCTTTGCCGTTTGGCCCATCTTTCAAGTGCTGTGGTAAGTTAACCGAGCCCAAGTTACACACAGCAGTTTCGGTGTCGCTGGTATTGAGCGTGATCTCAGTGCACAGGTTTGAAGAATGCACCACACCGGCATGTTGCTGAGGTGAGCGAATGTTGCAAGGGTCTTTGAAAGTGACCCAAGGGTGGCCCGTTTCAAAGAGCATGGACAGCATCTTGCGCCACAAGTCGGTGGCGGGCACTTTTTTGCTGGGCTTAATGTCCCCACGTTCGGCTTTTTGCTCGTAGGCCACATAGGCCTTTTCGAAGGCGGCGCCAAACAGGTCATGCAAATCAGGCACATCGGAAGGTGAGAACAAAGTCCAGTCGCCCTTTTCCATAACGCGGCGCATGAACAGGTCAGGAATCCAGTTGGCGGTGTTCATGTCATGGGTGCGTCGGCGATCGTCGCCCGTGTTCTTGCGCAGCTCCAGGAACTCTTCGATGTCCAAGTGCCATGTTTCAAGGTAAGTGCAGACGGCGCCTTTGCGCTTGCCGCCTTGGTTAACCGCCACAGCCGTGTCGTTGACTACTTTCAGGAACGGCACCACGCCTTGCGATTCGCCGTTGGTACCCTTGATGTGAGAGCCCAGTGCACGCACACGAGTCCAGTCGTTACCCAAACCGCCAGCAAACTTGGACAGCAAGGCATTTTCCTTGATCGACTCGTAGATGCCGTCCAAATCGTCGGGCACGGTGGTCAGGTAGCAGCTCGACAACTGTGAGCGCAAGGTGCCGCTATTGAAGAGAGTAGGGGTGGACGACATGAAGTCGAATGAGGAAAGAATTTCGTAGAACTCGATGGCACGAGCTTCTCGATCGGCTTCATTCAATGAAAGACCCATGGCCACGCGCATGAAGAACGTTTGCGGCAACTCGATTCGAGTTTTGCGAACGTGCAGGAAATAACGGTCATACAAAGTCTGCAGACCAATGAAGTCAAACTGCAAATCACGTTCAGGTTTGAGTGCTTGGGCCAATTTGCGCAAGTCGAATTGGAGCAGCTTCTCGTCAAGCAAGCTGTTGTCTACGCCCTTTTTGATGAACAAGGGGAAGTTGTTCACATACTCTTCGGCCATTTGAGCGTGTGTGACTTCTTTGCCAAGTACTTCTTTGGCAATGGTATGCATCAACAACCGGGCCGTGGCATACGTATAGTCGGGGTCTTTCTCGAGCAAGGTGCGCGAGGCCAGAATGGAGGCTTTGTAGACCTCTTCCATCGGTACGCCATCGTACAGATTGCGCATGGTTTCGGCCACGATCGGGTCGGGTTTGACGTCAGCGCCCAAGCCAGCGCAAGCGTTTTCGATCAAATTTTGCAAATACTGCACATCGAGGGCGACCCGTTGGCCGCCGTCAATCACATGCAAAGTCGGTGCGGCTGGGGCTTTTGCCACTTTGACCTGTGCGCGCTCTTGGGTGCGGCGCTCCCGATACAACACATAGGCGCGGGCCACTTCGTGGTTGCTACTGCGCATCAGCCCCAATTCGACTTGGTCTTGTACGTCTTCAATGTGGAAGGTGCCGCCGCCTGGCCGTGAGCGGACCAAGGCCTTGACGACGTTTTGGGTCATGCTGTCAACCACTTCACGCACGCTCGCCGAGGCTGCGCCTTGGGTGCCATGAACGGCCAAAAAGGCTTTCATCAAGGCTACAGCGATTTTGTTGGGTTCAAACGGAACCACAGCGCCGTTGCGGCGGATGATTTGGTAGTTGGCCAAGGCACTTGAGGCGGTGGTTTGGCCGATTTTTTCAGCTGGATTGCCCAGCAAATTCAAGGTGCTGGTGGTCGGGGCAATATTGATTTGCATTTTGAGATTTTTGTTGATTTTGAGTTGGCGGCGAAAAGGCGAGTCGTCAAGAATGGGCTGGCTGAAACAGGTCCTGCTCGTGTGGGTACGGAATTCAGTAGAGACACTATATCTGGGGTTTGAAGTGATTGCAAGCCACTACATGTAGTGTACCGGTCCTTGACGCGATGTTGGCACCCCATGCACAAATTTGGGTGGAAATGCCGGGTTTTTCAGTTGCCGAAATGTCGTTAAAAGCAGCGAGTGAAATCAACAATCTTGAGGATTTTGTGGCGAATATCATGCCTTTCAAGGTACTTCTCACTTGAAAGGCGCGCCATTACTTGCATTGCCAGTTCGAAAATGGGTGGCCAGATCCTCAAAATTAACCTGGCGGCTGACGGCAAATATTTTTTGCACCCAAATAGTACATTTTTCACGAGGGTAAACGCTAATATTTTTTGTGGTTTTAAAGTCAATTTTTTGTTTTTATTGGATTATTTGTTAAGTACAACACGTCCCCGAAGAGGCCTCAAGGGGCTGGAGAACGATCGCCAGCAGCATGTCTGTGGGCTTGGCTGCAATAAAGGCCCAAGACACCGAGTACCCCTTCATCTTGTGGAAAGTGGACGCGGCAGTGAAGGCAGCTGACCATGGTGTTTGCTTCGGAATTTGGTTTTGCCGGGTTGTGACTCGGCGTCTTGGTGTGACGGACGCGGCCACGCTTCCAAAGCCAAATGCCAAAAAGAACCACCAGCAAGAGGATCGCCATTTTCATGCTGTACTTCGCTCTAGCAAAACTTCCAAAACAAATCGCGAGCCCACATACGCGAGCAAGAGCAGGCTCGCACCAATGTAAAGGACACGCACCGCACGCTTACCACGCCAGCCAAAGCGCGCCCTGCCGACCAAAAGCAGTGCAAAGGTGAGCCAAGACAGCAAAGAGAAAACAGTTTTATGGTCCCATTTCCAGTGGGCTCCGGATTTGCCATACAGGGATTCACCAAAGAAAAACCCGGCCAACAAGGTTGCCGATAAAAGTACAAATCCCACGCTGACAAACCGAAAGGTCAGGCGCTCCAGGGTCAACAAGGGCAATCCGCTGGCGCCGTCATGGGCCAGTCGAATTTGGCGTTCTGCATGGGTCATCAAGATGGCATGGACAACGGCCACTGCAAACATGCCGTAAGAAGCGATGCCCAAAGCCCAATGCAGTGGTAGCCAAGCAGAGGACTCGATGGACAACGATTTACCCGGAAAGGCAAAAGCCCCGATGACGGCCAGGGCTCCGAGACTGGCCAGTGCCCAACCCGCTTTGAGTTGTGGGAAAAATTGGCTCTCCACCATATAGGCTGCAAGTACCAGCCATGCAGTGACTGACAAAGCGGGCGCAAAGCCGAACCGTGGGGCCTCTCCCCAAAGACCCCAAGAGAAGGTCAATAAATGCAAAAATCCTGCTGACATCAAAATTTGCCGTTTGGTTTTCTCGCCCAAGCGCTGCGCGGCCAGCGCTGGTAAGGCGTAGCAGCAGGCGGTCAACAGGGTCAGAAGCAAGGCCCAAGAAGATGTATTGGCTAAAATCATAGAACCCAAGTTTAGCGTTTCAGACCCTGTCGCAGGGATTCGGTCTGCTTTGCGTTGCTTTTTTTTGAAGATGACATCCATGGCCACCGCCCTTTCCGACAAACTTTCCAAACTCGTCAAGCAGATCAGTGGACAGGCTCGCATCACCGAAGCCAATGTCTCTGACATGCTGCGTGAAGTGCGCATGGCCTTGCTGGAGGCCGACGTGGCCCTGCCGGTGGTTCGCGATTTCATTGCCCGTGTGAAAGACAAGGCACTGGGTCAGGAAGTCATGGGCTCACTCAAACCAGGACAAGCGCTGGTGGGCATCGTCAACAACGAGTTGGCTGCCACCATGGGCGAGGGCATCGCTGACATCAATTTGGCCGCCCAACCGCCTGCTGTGATCTTGATGGCGGGTTTGCAGGGTGCGGGTAAAACCACCACGACCGCCAAGTTGGCCAAACACCTGATTGAAAAGCGCAAGAAAAAAGTCTTGACCGTGTCCGGTGACGTGTACCGACCTGCCGCCATCGAACAGCTCAAAACCGTGACCGCGCAAGCAGGGGCTGAGTGGTTCCCGAGCACGCCCGATCAAAAGCCGCTGGACATTGCGCTGGCTGCGCTCGACTACGCCAAAAAACACTTTTTTGATGTCCTGTTGGTCGATACTGCGGGCCGATTGGCGATTGACGAAGCGCTCATGGATGAGATCCGCGGTTTGCATAAGGCCCTCAACCCGGTAGAAACTTTGTTTGTCGTGGACGCCATGCAAGGCCAGGACGCCTCCAATACGGCCAAAGCTTTCAAAGATGCCTTGCCACTGACCGGCATCATCTTGACCAAACTCGATGGCGACTCACGCGGTGGGGCCGCCTTGTCTGTGCGGCAAATCACGGGCGCTCCGATCAAGTTCGCAGGCACCAGTGAAAAAATTGATGGCCTTGAAGTGTTTGACGCACATCGCCATGCCGGCCGTATTTTGGGCATGGGCGACATTGTGGCGCTGGTTGAGCAGGTCACGGCCGGCGTCGATATGGAGGCTGCACAAAAGTTGGCCGCCAAAGTCAAAAGTGGTGGTGGCTTTGATTTGAACGATTTTCTGTCGCAAATTCAGCAGATGAAACAAATGGGTGGCTTGTCCAGTCTGATGGACAAATTACCCAGTCAGCTCACCGCCAAAGCGGCCGGCATGGACATGGGCAAAGCAGAAAAAGACATAGGTCGCAAGCAAGGCATCATCCACAGCATGACGCCCAAGGAGCGCACCAAACCCGAACTGATCAAAGCGACCCGTAAGCGCCGTATTGCCGCTGGTGCCGGTGTGCAGGTGCAAGACGTAAACCGCATGCTCAAAGAGTTTGAGCAAATGCAGGACATGATGAAAAAAATGCAGGGCGGCGGCTTGATGAAAATGATGAAACGCCTGGGCGGTATGAAGGGCATGGGCGGGATGGGCGGCGGTTTTCC
>CANBWK010000008.1 GCA_947373105.1 Comamonadaceae bacterium
GACTATGGCGATACTCCAGCGCATCCCAATGGTCGCAACGACCAAGATTGGCACAAACACACGCTGTGGCACAAAGAGGGCAACCTACTGACTTACAAGCCGGTGCAAATGAAACCATTGACTGTTGACAGCATCCCGCTCCAGACCCGCACATTCTGATCAGGCGAACACCATGACAAAACGCACGTTTCAAATCTACCGTTACAACCCTGACGTTGACGCCAAGCCTTACATGCAGACCATTGAGGTCGAACTCGATGGCCATGAGCGCATGCTTTTGGATGCTTTGATGAAGCTCAAAGCGGTCGATCCTTCGATTTCATTCCGCCGTTCATGCCGTGAAGGTGTTTGCGGCTCCGATGCGATGAATATCAACGGCAAAAATGGTTTAGCCTGTTTAACCAACATGAACACGCTCCAAGGTACGATTGTGCTCAAGCCGCTGCCAGGTCTGCCCGTCGTGCGCGATGTGATCGTGGACATGACGCAGTTCTTCAAGCAATACCACTCGATCAAGCCCTACCTCGTCAATGAGACCCAGCCGCCAGAAAAAGAGCGCCTGCAATCACCCGAAGAGCGCGACGAATTGAACGGCTTGTACGAATGCATCTTGTGCGCCAGCTGCTCAACCGCCTGCCCCAGCTTCTGGTGGAATCCCGATAAGTTCGTGGGACCTGCCGGTTTGTTGCAAGCCTACCGCTTCATCGCCGACAGCCGCGACCAAGATACTGCCAGTCGTCTCGACAACCTGGAAGACCCTTACCGCCTGTTCCGTTGCCATACCATCATGAATTGCGTCGACGTCTGCCCCAAGGGTTTGAATCCCACCAAGGCGATCGGTAAGATCAAAGAAATGATGGTTCGACGCGCTATCTGACCTCGTGTTTGATACCCCCTACATCGTGGGCGATGCCCAACTCGACGGCCTGTCCCCCGAGACACCGTTGAGCGAGCGCGCTCTGAGCAAACTGCGCTGGCGAACTCGCCGCGGCCTGCTTGAGAACGATTTGTTCATAGAACGCTTTTTTGCGCGACATGCTTCCAGCTTGACTGTGGGAAATGCCCGCGGCATGTATGCTTTGATGGATTTGGCTGATAACGATTTGATGGATTTGTTTCTCAAGCGCACCACCTTGTCGCCTGAGATTGCAACGCCTGAAGTTTGCGAAGTGCTGGAGATGTTGCTGGTGTGAAGGCCTGCAGCCAATTGAATTGATTTTTGAGGAAACTAACCATGAAACTTGCTGACAACAAAGCCACCCTGTCGTTCAGTAACGGCAGCCCCAGTGTAGACATGCCCGTTTACCAAGGCAACATCGGTCCGGACGTCATTGACATCCGCAAGCTGTATGCCCAAACCGGTATGTTCACCTACGACCCGGGCTTCCTGTCCACAGCGTCTTGCCAATCGGCCATCACCTACATCGATGGTGACAAAGGTGAGTTGCTGTACCGCGGCTACCCCATTGAACAACTGGCCAACAGCATTGACTATTTGGACACTTGCCATCTCTTGCTCAAAGGCGAGTTGCCCAATGCCAAGGAAAGCCATGACTTTCATAAGCTGGTGAACAACCACACCATGGTGAACGAGCAAATGCAGTTCTTCCTGCGGGGTTTCCGCCGCGATGCTCACCCGATGGCCGTGTTGACTGGCCTGGTGGGCGCTTTGTCGGCTTTCTACCATGACAGCACCGACATCAACAACCCTGAACATCGCGAAATCTCCGCCATCCGTTTGATCGCCAAGATGCCTACCTTGGTGTCCATGGCCTACAAATACGGCGTGGGCCAGCCCTTCATGTACCCGCAGAACAACCTGAGCTATTCGGGTAATTTCCTGCGCATGATGTTTGGCGTGCCCTGCGAAGAGTATGTGGTCAACCCCGTGCTGGAACGCGCCATAGACCGCATCTTCACGCTGCACGCTGATCACGAGCAGAACGCCTCTACCTCGACGGTGCGTTTGTGTGGATCGTCAGGTACCAATCCCTTTGCGGCCATTGCTGCAGGTGTGGCTTGCCTGTGGGGCCCTGCCCACGGCGGCGCCAACGAGGCTTGCCTGAACATGCTGGAAGACATCCAAAAAATGGGGGGTATTTCCAAAGTCGGCGAATTCATGAGCCAGGTAAAAGACAAAAACTCCGGCGTCAAGCTGATGGGTTTCGGTCACCGCGTTTACAAAAACTACGACCCACGGGCCAAGCTCATGCAGGAAACTTGCAACGAAGTGCTGGCCGAACTGGGTCTGGAAAACGATCCTCTGTTCAAGTTGGCTAAAGAGGTCGAAAAGATCGCTTTAGAAGACGACTACTTTGTCAGCCGTAAGCTCTACCCCAACGTGGACTTTTATTCCGGCATCGTGCAACGTGCCATTGGCATTCCAGTGAACCTGTTCACCGGTGTGTTCGCGTTGGCCCGCACTGTGGGCTGGATTGCACAGCTGAACGAAATGATCGGCGACCCTGAATACAAAATTGGTCGTCCACGTCAGTTGTTCACTGGTTCGCCTCGACGCGACGTCCCCGCCAACCGCGGATAAGTCGCTTAAGCGGCACTTGAGCCACGTCGATCCTGAAAAGCCCGCCCCATGCGGGCTTTTTGCATTCAAGAACGCATAAAATGCAAAGCTCCGAAGGAAACCCCCATGGCACGCACGCTTTACGACAAGATCTGGGACGAACATGTCGTCCATACGGAAGAAGATGGCACCTCGGTGCTGTACATCGATCGGCACCTGGTGCATGAAGTCACCAGTCCCCAAGCTTTTGAAGGTCTGCGCCAAGCAGGCCGCAAGGTCTGGCGGGTCAGCTCCATTGTGGCTACTGCAGACCATAACACCCCCACTACAGGGTGGGAATTGGGTTACGACGGCATCACTGACCCGATCAGCAAAGAGCAAATCACGACGTTGAACAGCAACATAGCCGAGTTCGGTTCGGCTGCATTCTTTCCATTCATGTCCAAACGCCAAGGCATTGTGCATGTCATTGGCCCTGAAAACGGCGCCACACTGCCCGGCATGACCGTGGTCTGCGGTGACTCTCACACGTCGACCCATGGCGCTTTTGGTGCGCTGGCCCATGGCATCGGCACCTCTGAAGTCGAGCACGTCATGGCCACCCAAACGCTGTTGGCCAAAAAAGCCAAAAACATGCTGATCAAGGTCGAAGGCCAAGCCGCCAAAGGCGTGACCGGCAAAGACATTGTTTTGGCGATCATCGGGAAAATTGGCACCGCCGGCGGCACGGGCTACACCATCGAATTTGGTGGCTCAGCCATTCGCGCCTTGTCCATGGAAGGGCGCATGACCTTGTGCAATATGGCCATTGAGGGCGGCGCCCGCGCAGGACTTGTGGCCGTCGATGAAAAAACCATCGATTACGTCAAAGGCCGGCTGCTTTCTCCGACGGGTGTGGAGTGGGACCATGCCGTGGCTTACTGGAAAACATTGCAATCGGACATTGGTGCGCATTTTGATGCTGTCGTTGAACTCGATGCCGCCACGATCCTGCCTCAAGTCACCTGGGGCACTTCGCCCGAAATGGTGCTCGGCATCGATGGCTTGGTGCCTGACCCCGACAAAGAAAAAGACGCCAACAAACGCAGCGCCATTGAGCGCGCATTGACGTATATGAACCTGCAACCGGGCAAGGCGCTCAACGACTTGTTTGTGGACAAAGTCTTTATTGGCTCGTGCACCAACAGCCGCATTGAAGACATGCGCGAAGCCGCAGCAGTGGTTAAAAAACTCGGCCAAAAAGTGGCCAAGAACATCAAGCTGGCTATGGTCGTACCGGGCTCAGGCTTGGTCAAAGAACAGGCCGAGCGAGAAGGCCTGCATGAGATTTTCAAAGCCGCAGGCTTTGAGTGGCGCGAGCCCGGTTGTTCCATGTGCCTGGCCATGAATGCCGACCGCCTAGAGCCCGGTGAACGATGCGCATCGACCTCCAACCGCAACTTTGAAGGCCGTCAAGGAGCCGGCGGCCGCACCCACTTGGTCAGCCCCGCCATGGCCGCTGCGGCAGCCATTCATGGTCATTTTGTGGACATCCGCAAATTCGCCTGAACACGAGAACACACCATGCAAAAATTCAATGTGCACAAAGGCCTCGTGGCCCCGATGGACCGCGAAAACGTGGACACCGACGCGATCATCCCCAAACAATTTCTCAAGTCGATTCGCAAAACCGGCTTTGGACCGAACCTGTTCGACGCATGGCGCTATCTGGACCCAGGCGAGCCCGGCCAAGACCCCAGCACCCGCAAACCCAACCCCGAGTTTGTCTTGAACCAACAACGCTACCAAGGCGCTTCGGTGCTGCTGGCCCGCAAGAACTTTGGCTGTGGCTCGTCTCGCGAACACGCGCCTTGGGCCATTGACCAATACGGCTTTCGCTGCGTGATCGCGCCCAGCTTTGCTGACATCTTCTTTAACAATTGCTTCAAAAATGGCCTGCTGCCCATTGTGCTGCCCGAAGCCGCGGTGGCTCAGTTGTTTGACGAAGTCTTGGCCTTCCCCGGCTACCAACTGACCATCGATCTGGAGCGCCAAGTCGTGGTGCGCGCACAAGGGGAAGAAATTCCATTCGAGGTTCAAGCATTCCGCAAGTATTGTTTGATCAATGGTCTCGACGACATCGGCCTGACACTGCGCCACACCGACAAAATCAAGGCCTTTGAAGCCGAGCGCCTCGCGACCAAGCCTTGGTTGGCTCACACTGCCCAATGACCCTCTGTAGGAGCTTGCCTGCAAGCGGTGTTTTTTAACATCGCTTGCAGGCAAGCTCCTACACACACCACGAACAAAGAAACCCTATGAAAATCGCAGTCCTCCCCGGTGATGGCATCGGCACCGAAATCGTCGCTGAAGCCGTCAAAGTCCTGAACACGCTCGACCTGAAGTTCGAGATGGAAACCGCCTTGGTCGGCGGCGCAGCCTACGACGCCTTTGGTCACCCTCTGCCTGAAGCAACGCTCAAACTGGCGATGGCCTCAGACGCCGTGTTGTTCGGCGCTGTGGGCGACTGGAAATACGACACCCTCGACCGTCCCTTGCGCCCTGAGCAAGCCATTTTGGGCCTGCGCAAGAACATGGGGCTGTTTGCCAACTTTCGCCCTGCCATCTGCTACGAGCAACTGGTCGGTGCCTCAAGCCTGAAACCCGAGCTGATCTCGGGACTCGACATCCTCATCATCCGCGAGCTGACTGGCGACATTTATTTTGGCCAGCCCCGCGGTCGCCGCATCGCCACCGATGGCCACTTCCCCGGCGCAGAAGAAGCTTTTGACACCATGCGCTACAGCAAGCCCGAGATTGAGCGCATTGCGCATGTGGCCTTTCAGGCTGCACGCAAACGCAAAGCCGCAGGCAAAGAGGGCCGCGTGACCAGCGTGGACAAAGCCAACGTATTGGAGACCTTCCAGTTCTGGAAAGACGTGGTCACAGAAGTCGGCAAAGAGTACCCCGACATCGCCTTGGATCACATGTACGTGGACAACGCCGCCATGCAGTTGGTCAAGGAACCCAAGCGCTTTGACGTGGTGGTCACGGGCAATATGTTCGGCGACATATTGTCAGACGAAGCCTCCATGCTGACGGGCTCCATCGGCATGCTGCCCTCTGCCAGCTTGAACACCAAGAACCAGGGTCTTTACGAGCCCAGCCACGGCAGCGCCCCTGACATCGCTGGCAAAGGCGTGGCCAACCCCTTGGCCACCATCCTGAGCGCCGCAATGATGCTGCGCTTTAGCCTGAACCAGGAAGCAGCAGCCCAACGCATCGAAGCAGCTGTTCAAAAAGTGCTGACCCAAGGTCTGCGCACCGGCGACATCTACAGTGCAGGTACCACCAAGGTCAGCACCCGCGAAATGGGTGATGCTGTGGTCAAAGCGCTGTCCTGAAGCCTGAGGATGCTGTCAGGCCCCAATCAGACAGCATCCATTACAATAGTTGGCATGTTAAACGCCCGCCTTTTTTGTCTGAGCTTTGCTCCTGCCGCCACGGCAGCAGGCGCGCGTGCAAACACCACAAAAACCACGACGATTAAGGGCTGATTAGGCCTGGTTCGTCGTGCGCCCTCCCGGCCAGACGAGCCGGGGAAAATCAGTGAATCCGATCATCTGGTCTGAACCTGTTTTTAAATTTTGAAAGGGCATTGAAATGAGCAAGTTAGTAGGTTTGGTCGGCTGGCGCGGCATGGTCGGCTCGGTTCTGATGGACCGCATGATTCAGGAAAAAGACTTTGACCTGATCGAGCCATTGTTCTTCTCCACATCGAACGCGGGCGGCAAAGCCCCTGCAATGGCCAAGAACGAAACCACCCTGCAAGATGCCTTCAACATCGAGCAACTCAAGCGCTGCGAGGTCATCATCACCGCCCAAGGCGGCGACTACACCTCGGAAGTCTTTCCGAAGCTGCGTGCTGCAGGCTGGACAGGTCACTGGATCGACGCGGCTTCGACGCTGCGCATGGAAAAAGACGCGGTGATCATTTTGGATCCGGTCAACATGCCTGTCATCAAGAACGCTCTGGCCCACGGCGGTAACAACTGGGTGGGCGGCAACTGCACCGTCTCATGCATGCTGATGGGTGTGGGCGCTTTGTACAAGGCAGGCCTGGTCGAATGGATGAGCACCCAGACTTACCAAGCGGCATCAGGTGGCGGCGCGCAACATATGCGTGAGTTGCTCACGCAATATGGCACCCTGAATGCCGAAGTCAAAGCCCTGCTGGACGACCCGAAGAGCGCGATTTTGGAGATCGACCGTCTGGTGGTGACCAAGCAACGCGCCCTGACAGCCGCAGAAACAGCCAACTTTGGCGTGCCGCTGGGAGGTTCGCTCATTCCCTGGATCGACAAGGACCTGGGCAATGGCGTCTCGAAGGAAGAGTGGAAAGGCATGGCCGAAACCAACAAGATTTTGGGCATGGGCGAAGGCTTTGGCTCTTCCGCCATCCCGGTTGACGGGTTCTGCGTGCGCGTGGGCGCCATGCGATGCCACAGCCAGGCTCTGACTTTCAAACTGAAAAAAGACGTGCCCGTTGCCGACATTGAAGCCATGATCGCTGCTGACAACCCCTGGGTCAAAGTGGTGCCCAACAACCGCGAAGCCACCGTCCGGGACTTGACACCTGTAGCCGTGACCGGCACCATGACCATTCCGGTCGGTCGTGTTCGCAAACTGGCGATGGGGCCCGAGTATGTGGGCGCCTTTACCATCGGCGACCAATTACTTTGGGGGGCTGCTGAGCCATTGCGCAGAATGTTACGCATCCTTTTGGACGCGTAATTGTTAGACAATATACTCTGGGGTTATCACTCGAGAAGAAATTAAGTACATGGGCTATCCAAAATCAAGCATTACATTTCGACGGACAAATTGCGCAATGGCTGCAATTTGTTTGATTGTTTGCATGCCTTCAGCCCATGCCCTTTCCTTGGGGCGATTTAACGTCCAGTCCTTGATGGGCGAACCGCTTCGCGCAGAAGTCGAGGTGACTCAAGCCAATCAGGACGAACTGCGGGGCTTGTCGGCTCAAGTCGCGTCACCCGCCAGTTTTTCGCAGGCGGGCATGGAGTTCAATCCTGGCTTGTCCGGCGTCAAAACTCGTGTAGAAAAGCGCACGGATGGATCGTCCTACATCGTGCTGACGGGAAGCACGCCCATACTGGACACGTTTGTTGACTTGATTTTGGAAACGCGTTGGCCCACTGGCAGTCTGGTCAAAAACTACGCCATGCTTTTGACAGCCAGTAACAACAACCAAGTTCCTCCCACCACATCCAAAAACGTGGCGCCCGTTGAGCGCGCGCCGCCTGCGGCTCCCTTGAACTTACCGACCATACCCTCACCAAGCACGTTCTCACCCAACGCCGCAGTGACAGGAAATTCTTCACTGCCCCAACCCACAGGCGTGAATTCCAAGAATGTACCGGTGTACCGATTCGACCCCGTCGAGCCCACAATGCCTCACGGCAATAAAGCAAGCAACTACCCTGCAATAGAACAGACACCCACTGTTGCAGCAAAACCGTACAGTCTGAATTCGGGCCGTGCACAGACTCCGCGCCCAGCGCCACAATTCGACGATAGCGCATCAGCAAAAACAGTCACCGTGCCAAACGGCAGCACGGCGACCCAACTGGTTTTGGGTCACCTACAAGGGAATGTTTCTCTGGATCAGATGCTCATTGCTTTGCTCCGTGCCAATCCCCATGCCTTCATCAACAATAATGTGAATCTGATCCGTGCAGGCGCCACCGTGCGCATCCCCTCAGTCGAAGATGCTGCGCAGATTGACATCTCTGAGGCGCACCGATCCATTGTTGCCCAAAGCCGTGACTTTGGGACCTATGCACGCAAATTGGCTTCAGCCCCGATTCAAGTGGGCGCTGAAGAGTCTGGGCGCAGCATGTCGGGACGAATTTCCGCAAAAGTTAAAGAGGACGCTTCCGCCAACCCTGCTCAAGACAAGCTCACACTGTCCAAGAAAGAGAGCAATGAAAAAGGGTCTGAAGACGAAATTGCAAGAGAGAGAAAAGCCGCAGACGAATCATCTCAAGTCGCAGCACTGCGCAAAAACATTGAAAGCCTGAACAAGCTTCAAACACCAGAAACGGCAGCGCCCACTGTGGTCTCTCCCGTAATTGTTCAGCCCGATGAGAAAGCAAACCTAAGCTTGATTGAGCGCCTGACATCGGGCCCCAATGCGATGGCTTGGGCCGCCGGTCTGCTGGCCCTCATGCTTGCCTTGGCCTTGTACATCTTCAAACGCAATGCCCGGCAGGATAGTTTCGCTTCATCCCATCCGGAATACCCACCCAGCCAAAACCGCCCTGAGCCCAGAATAGAGCCGCAGTCAGGACCCGGCCTTCACCCCGATATTGCAGGACTGGACTTGAATTTGAATGCACCCACGGCTGATGAAACTGGGGCCAGCAAATTGCAACTGGCAGAACAGTTGATCGCCAAAGGGGACCAAGATCTGGCCCGCACACTGTTGATGTCTTTGGTGACATCGCCCAACAGCAGTCTGAAAAACAGAGCCATCCAATTGCTAGGACAACTCAAGTGAGATTGGCGATGGGCGTGTGCTACAACGGCAGCGCCTACCAAGGCTGGCAGAGTCAACTCTCCGGCCAAACAGTCCAGGACAAATTGGAAAAGGCCTTGGACCAATTTACCACCCAACGGGTTTCAACCCTGTGTGCAGGCCGAACCGATGCAGGCGTTCATGGCTTGATGCAGGTGATTCACTTTGACACTGAATTGGTCCGTGACACAGCATCCTGGGTTCGCGGCACCAACCGCTACCTTCCTTCCGACATTGCTGTCCAATGGGCTCGCGAAGTCCCCCCAACGTTTCATTGCCGGGGCAGTGCTGTAGCAAGGCGATACGCCTACATTCTGCTCGAATCTGCCGTACGTCCTAGCCTGGAGGCTTCACGTGTTGGCTGGGTCTACCGCCCACTGGATGCAAGGGCTATGCAAACGGCAAGCGAGCACCTGATAGGAGAGCATGACTTTACTTCTTTTCGCGCCAGCAGTTGCCAAGCGCTCTCACCAGTCAAAAAGCTCAACCGGATTGATATTCACCAACACGGCCCTTACTGGCGTGTGGAGTTTGAAGGCAATGCTTTCCTGCATCACATGATCCGCAATATCATGGGGTGCTTGGTCACTATTGGCCAGGGTTTTGAATCGCCCGAATGGATGCAGCAAGTCCTTGAGGCCCGCAGTCGAAAGGCAGCGTCCCCAACGTTTTCCCCTGACGGTTTGTACTTCAAGGGTCCAGTCTATGAACCCCACTGGGGTCTGCCAGAGACTACGCCTGCCTTTGATTGGTTGCCATGAAACCTGCTCTGACTGAGTCCTTGCGAACACGCATCAAAATTTGCGGATTGACGCGAGCCCAAGATCTTGATGCGGCCGTAAAAGCCGGTGTGGATGCCATTGGTTTCGTGATGTACCCGCCCAGCCCGAGGGCGGTATCGATCGAACAAGCTCACGAACTCGCCAGCCTACTGCCGCCCTTCGTCACACCGGTTTTATTGTTTGTGAATGCGTCCCTCGACGCGATTCATCAGGCCTCGCAAGCTGTCCCGGGGGCCTTGTTGCAATTCCATGGTGACGAGAGCCCGCAAGAGTGCGAAAAGGCAGCTCTTTTGTGTGCAAGGCCCTACCTCAAAGCGGCCCGAATACCCGCCAGCGAAGCGGGGGGCTTTGACTTGGTAAAATTCGCCCATTCATTCAATCAAGCCCAAGCAATATTGCTCGACACCCTGGTGGACGGCTATGGCGGCGGCGGGAAAACATTCAATTGGTCACATCTGCCTCCAAGCGTCAGCTCTCACCTCGTTTTGTCTGGTGGACTCACGCCTGCAAACGTGACCGATGGCATCGCCCAAGTCCGCTCACGCGGTCTTTCACTGGCGGTTGACGTCAGTTCTGGCGTTGAATTGGACGGCCCCGGCAACAAGGGACTGAAAGACGCGCACAAGATCCACCAGTTTGTCCAAGCGGTTCGTGCCGCAGACAAACGCATTGCCTGAATTTATAAACATGTTTGAATACCAACAGCCCGATGCCTCGGGCCACTTCGGAGTCTATGGCGGCAGCTTTGTCAGCGAAACGCTGACGCACGCCATCAATGAGCTCAAAGACGCGTACGCCAAGTACCAGCACGACCCGACATTCATCGCCGAGTTCAAGTCCGAACTGGCGCATTTTGTAGGCCGACCCTCCCCTCTCTACCACGCAGCCCGCATGAGCCGTGAAATGGGGGGTGCGCAGATCTTCTTAAAACGCGAAGACCTCAACCACACCGGCGCCCACAAGATCAACAACACCATCGGTCAGGCCATGCTGGCCAAGCGCATGGGCAAGCCGCGCATCATTGCCGAGACCGGTGCCGGCCAGCACGGCGTGGCCACCGCCACCATCTGCGCGCGCTACGGCCTCGAATGTGTGGTCTACATGGGCAGCGAAGACGTCAAACGCCAAAGCCCCAATGTCTACCGAATGAAGCTGTTGGGCGCGACCGTGGTGCCTGTCGAGTCGGGCAGTAAAACCCTCAAAGATGCCCTGAACGAAGCCATGCGCGACTGGGTGGCCAATGTGGACAACACCTTCTACATCATCGGCACGGTGGCAGGCCCGCATCCTTACCCGATGATGGTGCGCGACTTTCAAAGCGTGATCGGCGAAGAATGCCTGACGCAAATGCCCGAGATGCTCAAGAGCCTGAAGATGGCAGAAACCCAACCCGATGCCGTCGTGGCTTGTGTGGGCGGAGGCAGCAACGCCATGGGTATTTTCTACCCCTACATCTCACACGAGAAAACCCGTCTGATTGGCGTCGAAGCCGCAGGCGAAGGGCTGGATACGCTCAAGCATTCAGCCTCTTTGCAATTGGGCAGTCCCGGCGTTTTGCATGGCAATCGCACTTATATACTGCAAGACGACAATGGCCAGATCACCGAAACGCACAGCATCAGTGCGGGCCTCGATTACCCCGGCGTGGGCCCTGAGCATGCGTTTTTGAAAGACATTGGCCGCGCAGAGTACGTGGGCATCACCGACAAAGAAGCACTAGAAGCTTTCCATTATCTGTGCCGCACCGAGGGCATCATCCCGGCTCTTGAATCGAGCCATGCCGTGGCTTACGCCATGAAGCTGGCCAAGACCCTGCGCCAGGATCAATCCATTTTGGTCAATCTCTCCGGTCGTGGTGACAAAGACATTGGCACCGTCGCAGACTTGTCCAACGGCGACTTCTTTTGCCGACCCAGCTGCCAAGGGCAATCCGTCAAGGGCAGCATGATCGGTAGCGAACAACCCGTCAAGGTGTATAAATGAGCCGTATCTCCAACACCCTGACTCAATTGAAAGCACAAGGACGCAAGGCCTTGATTCCCTACGTCACTGCCGGCTACCCATTCGCCGATGTCACGCCAGACTTGATGAACAGCATGGTTGATGCTGGCGCAGACATCATCGAACTGGGGGTTCCATTTTCGGATCCTTCGGCCGATGGTCCCGTGATTCAAAAAGCGGGTGACAAGGCTTTGGCCTTGGGCATTGGCATGCAACACGTGCTCGACATGGTGCGCCAATTTCGCCAAACCAATTCAAACACCCCCGTGGTGTTGATGGGTTACGCCAATCCTGTCGAGCGCTATGACCTGAAACACGGTCCTGACAGTTTCATACGTGATGCTTCTGAAGCGGGTGTGGACGGAGTATTGATCGTCGACTATCCACCAGAAGAATGTGTGGATTTTGCTGCCAAGCTCAGGGCGCGCAACATGGATTTGATCTTTTTACTGGCCCCCACCAGTACACAAGAACGAATGAAACAGGTGGCCCAAGTCGCCAGTGGTTATGTCTACTATGTCTCGCTCAAAGGCGTTACGGGTTCTGGCGCATTGGACACGGATGCTGTTGAAGCTATGTTGCCACGCATCCGTCAGCACGTCAGCGTGCCTGTGGGTGTGGGCTTTGGGATCCGTGACGCTCAGACGGCCAAGACCATTGGCCGCGTGGCCGACGCGGTGGTGATTGGCAGCAAAATCATCCAATTGATCGAAAATGAACCCCGCGACCAAGTCGGCCCTGTGGCGGCCGATTTTTTACGCGGAATCCGCGTGGCACTGGACGCGTGAAACACAACCTCAAGGAATCCCCATGAGCTGGCTCGAAAAACTGCTACCCCCCAAAATATTACACACCGACCCTGCGGACCGCCGCAGCGTACCGGAAGGGGTCTGGATCAAATGCCCGAGTTGTGAAGCCGTGCTCTACAACACCGATCTGGAACAAAACCTGAATGTCTGCCCGAACTGTGCCCATCACCACCGCATTGGTGCCCGCGCCCGACTGAATGTGTTTCTGGATGGTGAGGGTCGCTATGAAATCGGGCAAGAAGTCGTCCCTGTTGATGCGCTTAAATTCAAAGACAGTCGCAAGTACCCCGAGCGCATCAAAGAGGCGATGAACAATACCGGAGAAACTGACGCACTGGTTGTGATGGGCGGTTCGGTGCAGAGCATCAATTTGGTGGCTGCCTGTTTTGAATTCGACTTCATGGGCGGCAGTATGGGCTCGGTGGTGGGCGAGCGTTTTGTGCGCGGTGTCGAGACTGCCATTGAACAAAAAGTGCCCTTTTTGTGTTTCACCGCGACGGGCGGTGCCCGCATGCAAGAAGGCTTGCTGTCATTGATGCAAATGGCCAAAACCAATGCAGCCTTGACGCGATTGGCCAAGAAAGGCCTGCCCTTCATCAGTGTGTTGACCGACCCCACAATGGGCGGCGTGTCGGCCGGCTTTGCATTTCTGGGTGACGTGGTGATTGCCGAACCCAAGGCCTTGATCGGCTTTGCCGGGCCCCGCGTGATTGAAAGCACCGTGCGCGTGACGCTGCCAGAAGGCTTTCAGCGTGCTGAGTTTTTGCAACAAAAGGGCGCTATCGATTTCATCTGCGACCGCCGCGAACTGCGCAGCAAAGTGGCCACCCTTTTGGCCATGTTGCAACGACAGCCTGCAGACGCCATCAGTGCATAAGCCCCGCCTGTATCGAGCCGACCACCATACCGGCAATTTGCAGTAAAACCAAAAGCACCAAACTGGACAAATCAATGCCGCCCACCAAGGGGACTGCGCGGCGAATGGGTGCCAGCCAAGGTTGACATAAACGATCGATCAACACCAAGTTCATCGATCCTGCTTGAATCCAGGACAGCACGGCATAAAGCAAAATCAAAGCTGTAAGGCATGAAATGGCCAGTTGCAGCACACCGATAAAACTGAGCACCAACACAAGCAACACTGCACCCTGACCACCACCCAAAAGCCACAACACAATGAACTGTGTCAGCTTGACCAGCCAAGCGCCCACGAGACTGGCTGTGTCCAATCGTCCTGCAGCAGGGACCCATCGACGCAGGGGCATGACCAATCGATCACTGACTGCAAATATGAATTGACCGATGGGATTATTGAAGGGTATGCGTTGCCACTGCATGGTCAGACGCACCAGACAGGCACCTCCAATCAAACCGGCTACAACATCCAGAACCAAACTGATGATCTGTGTAAACAAATGGACTCCTTCAGAACACGCCTGATGATACCGTTGACTGCCATTAAAATACCAGCTTGGCGTGAAACAGCCCGCCTCCTTTTTGTGCCTTATTCAACCCTTGTGACGCAGGCCTCCGTGCAAAGCGCCACCTACCTGACCTGACTCATGTCCGACGCCACCCCAGTTGCAACCGCCAACGCCGCCCCCCAAGATGAAAACCAACTGATCTTGGAGCGGCGCGAGAAACTCAAAGCGATGCGCCAAGCGCAGGCCCAAGGCAAAGGCGTGGCATTTCCCAATGACTTCAAACCCGAAGACCATGCCGCCAACCTTCTGGCTGAACACAATGACAAAGAAGCCGAGAGCTTAAACGGCGAAGGCGCTGTCAAAATTACTGCAAAAATCGCAGGCCGCATGATGCTCAAGCGGGTCATGGGCAAAGCCAGTTTTGCCACGCTGCAAGACAGTACGGGGCGCTTTCAGGTTTACGTCACTCGGGACGATGTGGGTGAGGACGTCTACGCTTTATTCAAACACTGGGACTTGGGCGACATCGTGGGTGTGGAAGGTCATTTGTTCAAGACTCGCACCGGTGAGCTGTCGATCCATGCCACGGCCATCCGCATGCTCACCAAGAGCCTGCGACCCATGCCCGACAAGTTCCACGGGATTGCCGACCAAGAGGTCAAGTACCGCCAGCGCTACATTGATTTGATGACCGACGAGTCTGCCCGCAAACGTTTTATAGCCCGTAGCAAAGCTGTCAGTGGTATTCGGGAGTTCATGGTTCAACACGGTTTTCTGGAAGTAGAAACACCGATGTTGCACCCCATTCCAGGGGGTGCCAATGCACGTCCTTTTGTCACTCACCACAATGCCCTTGAACAAGAAATGTTCTTGCGCATCGCACCGGAGTTGTACCTCAAGCGTTTGCTGGTCGGTGGCTTTGACCGCGTGTTTGAAATCAACCGAAACTTCAGAAATGAAGGCATCTCGGTTCGCCACAATCCAGAATTCACCATGATGGAGTTCTACGCCGCTTACTGGAATTACCAAGACCTGATGGGCTTTACCGAATCTTTGGTGCGAGACGCCGCGATGACGGTGACCGGTACGCTTGCGTTGAACTACGGCGGCAAGCCCGTGGACTTACAAAAACCTTTTGCACGCCTGACGATCCGCGAAGCCATCGTCAAGCACACGACAGCCGGAGAACAGGTCGACGATGCCACTTGGCTGATCAACGCTTTGCAAAAACTGGGCATGACTGAAGCCAAGAACAAACTGTCTTCCCGCAGCTTGGCCAGCTTGCAAGTTTTGTACTTTGAAGAAACCGTGGAAGACAAGCTGTGGGAGCCGACTTTCATCATGGAGCACCCTACAGAAATTTCACCTTTGGCGCGGGCCAATGACGATCGCCCCGAAGTCACGGAGCGATTTGAGCTGTACATCACAGGCCGTGAATTTGGCAACGGCTTTTCCGAACTGAACGACGCCGAAGACCAAGCGGCGCGTTTTCAAGCCCAAGTGGATGCCAAAGACGATGGCGACGATGAGGCCATGTTCTATGACCACGATTTTGTCCGTGCGCTGGAATACGGCATGCCGCCCGCTGGAGGTTGCGGGATCGGCATAGACCGGCTGATGATGTTGCTGACCGACAGTCCCAGCATCCGGGACGTGATTTTGTTTCCCGCGCTGCGACGCGAACAGGACTGATCTGAGCGCGCTCAGTACTCAAAGTGTTGGCGGGTCAATGCCAACACTTTGAGCATCAATTCTTCAGTCAATTTACCGCCATTGCCCAGCACCACCAGATCCCAATGGTTGCGAATATCAAAGTACAAGGCTGTTCTGTAAGCGCCTAAACGACCGGTATGCCCCAATGCCCGCCCTCCCGTGACCCAGGGCAAGAGCGAACGCAACTCTTGGTGCGTGACATACCAGCCATATCCATACAACCGACCGTCATCGAACGTGGTGTGAACCTGGGTCATCAATTGGAAAGTCTTGGGGAGGATCAGTTTGCGGTAGACCAGTGCTTCCACAAATTGATGCAGATCACGTGCAGAACTTTTTTGACCAATGGCGCCCGGCAACTCATAGTGAACACCATCGACACTTTCACTCACAGCAAAGTGCAATGCGTAAGGCCGCTGATGGGCCTCATCAGCACCCAAGGCGAAGCTCGATGGCATGTCCAAAGGCTCAAACACTTTCGACCTCAAATAAGCATCCCATGTTTGACCGGTCACTCGTTTAACCACCTCGGCTAACAGCATGTAATTGGTATTGCTGTATTCACCCCGCTGTCCAGGTGTAAATTTCAAAGCAGGGTTTTTCACAAAATGAGCAATTAACCGATCTACCGTCACATGGTCCAATTGCTTTTTAGGCCATTCATTGAGCACGTCCTGGATACCCGATTGATGGGCCAGCAGATGATGCAAACTGATGGTCGACCATGCCAGAGGCAATTCAGGCACAAAACGGGTGACAGGGTCTTGGAGCGTTAAATCGCCTCGTTCCATCAACTGCAAGACGGCGATGGCGGTGAACGGTTTGGCTACCGATGCCAGCTCAAATGGCGTGTCGGCAGTGACCCGCCGCTCTTGCAAGGCATTTGCCCAACCACTCTGATGTTGGTACACACTTTGCCCGTTTTGATGAATTGAAATACTCAAACCAGCCCCCTTCGTTTCTGTTTCAGACGGCAGCAAGGCGTTCATTTTTTGGCTGAACTCCGCATGCTTCAAGGCCAATTCGGTGGAGGATGTTTGTGCACAGGCACTCCATAGAAATGCACACTGCAATAGAACCGCCAAGACGGAGGTCTTCAAAATTTTCATGGTGTAAAGAGACGGGTAGCGAAATGAACAGCTCAATCCTGAGGCGGTAATTGACGAGGGGCATCCCTCACTTCTCGGGCCTGCACATCCACCACATTGGTGTCGTCCCCCGCTGTTCGTCCCTGGGGACGCTGTGATGACCAAGAACCGCCAGTTGTCATACGACGCGTCATGTCCCGGTAGCGCGTCCACCATACAGCCACTTGGGGCTTGCGTCCGCAAAGCAGTGACCACAAGGAAGTGAGCAGCAACACGGCGATCAAGGCCACGAACAAACTGACGGTGAACATGATGGCCATAGCCATCAGGGTCCATGTGATCAACCTAAGCCCTAACGCGCTCACGCTGATTCCTCAGCTTCAAAAGTTTGCTTCAAGGTAAATACTCCAGTGCCTGCTGATAAGCCGCAGACACCATCAGGTCGTCCCATCCCAAGGCCTGCGACTTGGGCATTAATTGCGCACACCGCTGCGCGCTTCCTTCTGCTGCTTCCCACCAACCTTTGAGCTGGGCTTCGGACAGGCCGTGGAGTACAGCATCGATCTCGGCACCGCCATTCAAGGATTGATTGCAGAGCAACACTAAGTCGCACCCCGCCTCCAAGGCCACTAAGGCCGCTTGGGTATAGCTGACAGGTTTCCCATCGATTTGTCTGGCCCCAGCCATCGACAAGTCATCACTGATGATGGCACCCGCAAAACTGAGTTGTTCTCGCAAAATGGTTTGTAACCAAGTTTTTGAAAAACCTGCAGGCCTAGCATCCACCTGAGGGTAGATGACGTGGGCGGGCATCACTGCCGTGAGGCTCGTATTCAAGTTCGCGTAAGGCGCCGCGTCATTCGCCAAAATGGCCTTCAAACTACGGCGGTCCACGGGCATGTCGAGATGGGAGTCCGCTTCCACAAAACCATGCCCTGGGAAGTGCTTTGCGCAATTGCCCATGCCTGCCTGCAACAGTCCATGCATCAAACTTTTTGCCAACAGTGTGACCACGCGGTGATCTTTTGCAAAAGCGCGATCGCCAATGACCGTGCTGCCGCCGTAATCCAAATCAAGCACAGGCGTAAAACTGAAATCAACCCCACATGCCCTGAGCTCAGAGGCCAAAATGAAACCGACCGATGTCGCTGCACGGCAGGCCTTTAAAACACCTTGACCTGTGCGATCTCGGTCATCGTCCATCCACATTTCACCTAAACGGCGCATGGGCGGCAAGTGCGTGAAACCATCATTGCGAAAACGCTGGACACGTCCACCCTCATGGTCAACACAAATCATCAGGTCGCGTCTAACCCCTTTGATGGCTGCGCAAAGCTGGGTCAGTTGTGAACGACTTTCCCAATTTCGACCAAACAGAATGACCCCTCCCGTGAGGGGATGTGCCAAGCGCTCGCGATCCACAGTGGTCAAACTGTGCGCTTCAATATCAATGATGAGGGGTGCGTGCTGGGTCATGGGGCGGCATCAAACCGAGGTTTCAACCACACAAAAACTGGCGGCATAGTCGACTTCATCGGTCACTGTAATATGGGCATACAGTCCCTTGGCTTCAAACCAAGATTTGAGTTCGCCGTGCAATATCACCGTTGGTTGGCCACTGGGCAATTTAGCTATTTCACAGTGCCGCCAGGTCATGGGCATGCGCATGCCCAGGCCCACCGCTTTGCTGAAGGCTTCTTTCGCTGAAAAACGCGTAGCAACAAAACGAATGCCGCGTTCAGGCCAACGCTGGCTTCGTGAACGATACACCTTGAGCTCGGCATCGCTGAGTATCTTGGCTGCAAATCGTTCCCCGTGCCTCGCCAAACTAGCGCGGATTCGACGGATATCACAGATGTCCGTACCAATACCGTAGATCATGCTTGAAGCTCCAAAGCCCGAAGGTAGGCAGTGACAGCCGCGTGGTAACCCAGCTCCAAAGCATCGGCAATCAGGGCATGACCAATTGACACCTCTTTCAATGCGGGAATGGCTTTGACAAATGCAGGCAGGTTGTATTGGTTCAAATCATGACCCGCATTCAATCCCAGACCCAGAGCCGTGGCTGCGAACGCGGTTTGGACATAACGCGCCAATTGAAAAGCCTCCTGCAGTCCGCCCCAGGCTGCCGCATAAGGCTCGGTATACAACTCGACTCGGTCAGCGCCCACTGCTTTGACCGCCGCCATCTGGTCGGGCAAGGGGTCCATGAACAAACTCACCCGTACCCCCAAGCTTTTGCATTCTTGGATCAAAGGCTGCAACCGATCTGCATCTTGCGGAAATTGCCAACCATGGTCACTGGTGAATTGGTCCTCACTGTCGGGGACAAAAGTCACTTGCTGAGGACGAACAGAACGCACAAAGTCCATCAAATTGTGGAAAGGGTTGCCTTCAATGTTGAACTCGCGGTCAGGCCATGCCATCATCACTTCACGTAATTCGTACACATCGTTTGAACGAATGTGCCTTTCGTCTGGCCGAGGGTGCACTGTGATGCCTTGTGCACCTGATTGCAAGCAAAGTAGTGCTGCGCGAGTCACGCTCGGAATGCCCAACTGACGCGAGTTGCGCAACAGCGCCACTTTGTTCACATTGACGGACAAGGCAGTTTTAGCGGGCATAGCATTTATAAATTTTGAATATCAATCATCATTTGGCGCGTCTTGAGTGTGCCAACCCCACAATGGTAGTTCAGCAATGTCCTCAATTGCGGCCGCAAATCAGAAACGACAGACAGACAGGTTCTCAACGTTGAAGTGTATGCCGAAGTATCGTCCATGGCATCTTGAAGTTGCCCCCATTGTTCGCCCGACAAACTGGTTCTGTCATCTTCATTTGCTCGGCGCAAACCGCCTTCCGGGACAAGACAATACCGCTCTTTAGGCACCAAAGGGTTCATTGTCATGGTTTGTTGGTCCAAGCTGGGCAAAAGTCCTATCCCGCGCAAGAGCATCAGCTCAAACACACGCAAGGCGCCTTGGCGCAAGTCAGGCCCTTCTGTGGCCAAAATTTGAATGGTGGCCGCATAGACATCAAACAGATCGCTGTGTGGATCATCTCTTGCCAGCAGACGCATCAACAACTCATTGAGGTAATAGCCTGAGAGAAGGGCATCACCCGTGGGCATGACATGCCCACCGACCCATTCCACGCCTTTGAGTGTGCGGATATCAGAATCCCCACCGTAATTCACGGCAAGCGGTTGCATGGGCAACAAGATAGGTCTAAAGCTTGAACTGGGCCGCTTGGCACCCTTAGCAACCAAGGCAACGCGGCCATGGTGCCGCGTCAGAACTTCCAATATCAAACTGGTTTCGCTCCAGTCATACCGGTGCAAAACAAAAGCAGGCTCTTCGGTGATGCGTTGGGTTGCCATGACCAAGCATTAAACCCCAAGCAGCAAGTCCAACCCAGACGGGACGGGCCCTTTATTCATAACCAAAGGAGCGCACACGGGCTTCATCATCGGCCCAGCCTGAACGGACTTTGACCCATATTTCAATGAACACCTTGGCGTCCAGAAGTTTCTCAAGCTCTTGCCGGGCTTCGGTTCCAATCCGCTTGAGTCGCTCCCCTTTGTCACCAATGACCATGGCTTTGTGGCCATCACGCTCAACCACGATGGTGGCGGCAATGCGGACCAAGCGTTTGCTGGTGCGGCCCTTTTCTTCTTCAAACTTTTCAACCACCACCGTGGAGGTGTATGGCAACTCATCGCCGGTAAAGCGAAATAATTTTTCACGCACAATTTCACTGGCCAAAAACTTTTCGCTGCGATCCGTCAGCTCGTCTTCGGCGTAAAACCAATCTTGCTCTGGCAGATATTTTTCACAAATGCCAAACAAGCGTTGCACATCCTTGGCATTTTTGGCCGACATGGGCACAAACTCATTGAAAGGATGGCGCTCCTGCATTTCACGCAACCACGGCGCAATGTCTCCTCTGCGGTTGATGGTATCGAGCTTATTGGCCAACAACAAGCAAGGCACACCCGGCTTGAGCAGCGCCAGTACTTTGGCATCGGCCAACTGAAAACTCCCCGCCTCAACCACAAACAAAACCAAATCCACATCGGCCACGGCACCCAGCACAGTTTTATTGAGGGACTTGTTCAAAGCCGCACTGTGCAGGGTCTGAAAACCCGGCGTATCCACAAATACAAACTGAGTCTGACCCTGTGTGCGAATGCCGGTGATGCGGTGACGCGTCGTCTGCGCCTTGCGTGAGGTGATGCTGATCTTTTGCCCCACCAAAGCGTTGAGTAAAGTCGATTTGCCCACGTTGGGTTTGCCAACGATAGCAATCAATCCGCAGCGATGTGCAGCGAGAGGACCTGTCTCCGATGCCGTATTGTCTTCGGGTGTCAAAGGCTGAACATTAACGCCTGAGATCTGAATCGATCTTCGCACAGGTGCAGAGAGCGTGACACTTTCCCGCAGCTCATCGTCCTCTTGCCCCGTTGTGTTGGAGGGCAACTGATCGGCATTTTTTTTATTCATCATGAAGCCTTGACTTTGAGTGTTTCGAGCATTGCTGCTGCTGCAGCTTGTTCACCGGCTCGGCGGGAAGTACCCAAGCCCAATTGAGAAAGTCCCATCTCACGAATATCACACGCGACCTCGAACATTTGTTTGTGCGCAGCGCCACGTGTCGCCACCACGGTATACAGAGGCAATTGCAGTTTGCGCCCTTGCAGCCATTCTTGCAACTCGGTTTTAGGATCTTTGGACGCTGCCTGCATCTGGGGATTCACTTCGACGTCTTTGAACAAACGCATGACCAAGGCCTGCGCAGCCGGATAACCCGCATCCAAATAAACGGCACCAATCAAGGCTTCTACCGCATCGGCCAGGATAGAGGGGCGTTTTTGCCCCCCAGAGCGCAGCTCACCTTCCCCAAGCCGCAGCACGGTCGACAACTCCAAATCAAAGGCCAACTGGAACAAAGTTTCTTGTTTGACTAAATTGGCACGCACGCGGGAAAGATCGCCTTCATTTTGGTCATTCAACTTTTCGAACAGCCAATGGGCAACAGACAAGTTCAGTACGGAGTCGCCTAAAAATTCGAGGCGCTCATAGTGGTCTGCAGAAAAACTGCGGTGCGTGACCGCTCTTTCAAGTAAAGCCTGATCTGTGAACGCGTGACCCAAACGCTCTTGCAGGGCTTTCAAGCCTTCACTCAATGCCATAACGCGTTACTCTTATTGTCGCGGTCAATGGAATCCGCCAATGCGTTTGATGTTGCCAAAATTCATCCATACAAAAAAAGCACGGCCCACAATATTGGCGTCGGGGACAAACCCCCAATAGCGAGAGTCCAATGAGTTGTCGCGGTTATCACCCATCATGAAGTAATGGCCAGGCGGCACTTTGCATACAACACCCTCGACGCTGTAACGGCAGTTCTCACGGAATTTGAACTGATCTGCGCCAGAAACGAACATCGGCCTGTCATCATCCTGAATCAACACATGTGGCATTTCGCCCAGCGCCTCATCAAACTGCTTGAAATAACGCATCGTCGATTCATCAAAAAATTCTGGCAAGTTATTGCGTTTGACCACTTGGCCATTGATGCTGAGTTGTTTGTTCAAATAAGAAACTTCATCACCCGGCAAACCAACCACCCGCTTGATGTAATCCACACTGGGTCGCGGTGGATAGCGAAAAACCATCACATCACCACGCTGAACAGGGGTGCCTTCGGTCATCTTGATATTGGCCACTGGCAAACGCAAACCATAATGAAATTTGTTGACCAAAATCAGGTCGCCTATCCACAAGGTCGGGATCATGGAGCCCGATGGAATTTTGAAAGGTTCGAATAAAAACGAACGCAAAATAAAGACCACCAAAATGACAGGGAATAAGCCGGCCGTCCAGTCTAACCACCAAGGCTGCATCAACAACTTTTCACGCGCTGGCGCAGTGTCGGTATCGATTTTCTGAATGCCCATGCGGGTGAGCTCTTGTCGTCTGGCACTCGCCTCGGATTCCAGTTTCAAAACTGCAGATTGTCTGTGTGGCAAGAAATAAAACCGCTCTGCAATCCAGTAAATGCCTGTCACGACGACCGCCATTAAAAGCAACAATGCAAAATTGCCTTCTATCATTCCGAGATACCATGAGCCGGCGTAGCCCGCAAAAGCAGCCAACACAAAGCTTGTTAAATATTGCATTTTTTAATCTTCCACTTGCAAAATGGCCAAGAAGGCCTCTTGTGGCACTTCCACTGAGCCAATTTGTTTCATTCGTTTTTTTCCAGCTTTTTGTTTTTCGAGCAACTTGCGCTTGCGCGAAATGTCGCCACCATAACACTTGGCCAAGACGTTTTTCCGTAATGCTTTGATGGATTCACGGGCAATGATGTTAGAGCCAATCGCTGCTTGAATCGCCACATCGAACATTTGCCGGCTGATGATTTCACGCATTTTGGCAACCACCGCACGACCGCGGTATTGTGACTGTGTTCGGTGCACGATGATGGACAAGGCATCCACCTTTTCACCGTTGAGCAAAATGTCCACTTTCACGACATCGGATGACCGAAATTCTTTAAAGGTGTAATCCATCGAGGCGTAACCACGAGAGACCGACTTGAGTTTGTCAAAAAAGTCCAACACGATTTCGCCCAATGGCATTTCATAAGTGAGCATGACCTGACGGCCATGGTAGGACATGTTCATTTGCAAACCTCGCTTTTGATTTGCCAAGGTCATGACTGGCCCCACATAGTCCTGGGGCATGTACAAATGCACCGTCACAATGGGTTCGCGAATTTCCTGCAACTTACCCTGCTCGGGCATCTTGGAGGGATTTTCAACCATGACGACTTCGCCGTCTGCCTTTAAAACCTGATAGACCACGCTGGGTGCTGTGGTGATCAAGTCCTGATCGAATTCTCGCTCGAGCCGCTCTTGCACAATTTCCATGTGCAACAAACCCAAAAAGCCGCAACGGAAACCAAACCCCAAGGCCTGAGAAACTTCAGGCTCATAGTGAAGGGATGCATCGTTCAGTTTGAGCTTCTCTAACGCGTCACGCAATGAGTCGTATTCACTCGATTCTGTAGGGTACAAACCGGCAAAAACCTGGGGTTGAATTTCTTTAAAGCCGGGTAAAGCAACCGTCGCAGGCCCCAAATTATTAGGCAACTTCTTTTCAAGGGTGATCGTATCGCCGACTTTAGCGGCCTGAAGCTCTTTGATGCCGGCAATGATGTAACCCACCTGCCCTGCTTCAAGGCTGGGCCGAGGTTCGTTGGCCGGCGTGAACACGCCTAAGTTGTCTGCGTTATACACAGTCTCGGTAGCCATCATTTTGAAACGCTCGCCTTTGGCCAAGCGACCATCAATGACCCGCACCAACATCACGACACCCACATAGGTATCAAACCAGCTGTCGACGATCATTGCACGCAAAGGCGCATTGGGATTGCCTTTGGGTGCAGGAATCTTGGCAACGATCGCTTCCAAAATTTCATCGACGCCCATGCCCGTTTTGGCTGAGCAAGGAATCGCATCACTGGCATCAATGCCGATCACGTCTTCGACTTCGGCCTTTGCATTCTCTGGGTCCGCTTGCGGCAGATCCATTTTGTTGAGAACAGGCACGACCTCAACGCCAAGGTCCAATGCGGTGTAGCAGTTGGCCACTGTTTGCGCTTCAACACCCTGACTTGCATCGACCACCAACAATGCCCCTTCGCATGCAGAAAGGGAGCGCGACACCTCATAAGAAAAGTCCACGTGACCTGGTGTATCGATCAAATTCAGATTGTAAATTTGTCCATCTTTGGCCTTGTATTGCAACGCAGCCGTTTGAGCTTTGATGGTTATGCCACGCTCTTTTTCAATGTCCATCGAGTCCAACACTTGCGCTGACATCTCCCGGTCTTGGAGGCCACCACAACGCTGAATGAGTCTGTCTGCTAAGGTCGATTTGCCATGATCGATGTGGGCAATGATCGAAAAATTTCTGATGTTATTCATCAAGGAGTTGCTACAAGTGTTTGAAATTGAAAGGACCGATACAAGAAAAAAGGGCGCGTCAATCTGGACGCGCCCTGAACCAACAATCTATGGCAACTGCGATAGCTGGAACTTCATTGTAGGCAAAAAGCCCTGGGCACACATCCTGAAAATCGCGCAGAGCGCAGCGTTGCCGCACTGCAACATAAAAATTATTCACAGCTTATTCACAGTTAAGTATGGAAATCTATTGAACAAGTTGTGGGTGGGCTGTGGATCAGTGGTGGACTGAAGTGGAACATCCCACATCATGGATCTTTACCTGCTCTTTATGCGATGAATCAATGATCAAGTTGACTGATTTTAGCCATTTTTGTTATGAGCCATTCAAAAAGTTAGCGCTCGCAAACTTACTAAAAAGTTTATTTTTTTAAATTTCCAGCTTCTTCGGTGTTGCATTGGTGCAATGGACAAGCCCAATGCCCCGCATGTTTCAAGGGGTTTTAAGGTTTTTCAAACACTTCAGCACGAAGAGCAATTCTTAGCGACCGGGGCGAATCAAAGCGTATTGCGCCACGTCAGAGCGGCGAAACAAGACATTGAATGGCTTGCTTTTATCGATTTTGCTCATGGCCAACTCAAAGTCCCGCAGCTGCGTAATTTCAATATTGGCTATAGACAAAATAACATCTCCTTCGCGCAAACCAGCGCGGGCCGAAGCCTCTGTGACAGATTCAATACGCACGCCGCCTTTCAGTTTGAGTTCCTTCTTTTGCGCATCCGTTAAATCAGCCACAACCAAGCCCATTGACTGCGCTGTACCGGCTGATTTGGGTTCCGCCGCAGGTTGCACCGACTTGGTTGTTTTAACCGGCTCCAACTCGGCGATGGTCACGGAAAACTCCTTGCTCACGCCACGCCTGAAAACCACCAGATTGCTCCGTGTACCAGGCTTGGTGTTGCCGACCAAGCGTGGCAAGTCAGTGGCTTTTTCGATCGGCTTGCCATCGAAACGTGTAATGATGTCCCCTGGCTCCAAGCCCGCTTTATCGGCAGGCGAACCCGACTCAATGCTGCGCACCAAAGCGCCTTGGGCGGTCCCTAAGCCAATCGACTCTGCCACTTCTTTCGTCACATCGCCGATTTGAACGCCAATACGTCCACGGGTGACGCGTCCATTCTGTCGCAGTTGTTCGCTCACCCGAATGGCTTCGTCCATTGGAATAGCAAAAGAAATACCCATGAAACCTCCCGAGCGCGAATAGATCTGGCTGTTGATGCCCACCACTTCGCCTCGCATGTTGATCAGAGGGCCCCCAGAATTACCCGGATTGATCGCCACATCAGTTTGAATAAAAGGTAAGTAGTCACCGGTATCCCGTTGCTTGGCACTCACAATGCCGGCTGTTACAGAGTTCTCAAGACCAAATGGGGACCCAATGGCCATGACCCACTCGCCGACTTTCAAACGCGAGACATCGCCCACCTTGATCGCAGGCAATCCTGTGGCTTGTATTTTCACGACCGCCACGTCGGTCCTTTTGTCTGCGCCAACAATACGGGCTTTGAACTCTCTTTTGTCTGTCAAAGTCACCAACACCTCATCCGCGCCATCCACCACGTGGGCGTTGGTCATGATGTACCCATCTGACGACAACACAAATCCAGACCCAACACCTTTGGGCTGGGCAGGCTCTTCTGGCTGGGATTTATTGGGGCGCGGATTTTGCCGAGGCGCATTGGGCATGGGGACACCAAAGAACTTGCGGAAAAGCTCCTGCATCTCTTCATCGGAGCCCGCACCTCCTTGCGTATTCGCTTTGACTTTTTCCAAGGTCCGGATGTTCACGACCGAAGGTCCAACCAACTCCACCAGTTCCGTGAAATCGGGTAAGCCTTTGACCACCTGCGCTTGGACTTCTAGGGGAGATATCGCTCCAGAGACGAGCGCTAATGAACCCGGTAATGCTGTCAAAAAACTGAACGAGACAACGCCCATCCATCTCGAAATACTTTTGCAAGTCCTAATCATGTATACGCTCCATCGTGAAAAGCCAACAAACCTCTCACATAAGATCTACCAAAACATCTTTCAAGCGGCAGGCCGCTATTTCAGGCGCGAATATACCGCGCAACGGATGTCATGCCATTGCTCAGGTGCAAATCCCTTGTAAAGCCAGACCCATTGTTGTAAGCCTGAAACATCCATGGATGCGCCCATCAATCGTAAAAGCAAAGCCTGCTGGATATCCAAAATGACGACGACACTGGAAATGGTCTGAGCAGTTTCATTTTGAACATCATCCAAGCAGCGCCAAACTTGACCATCCCAATCAAGCCAACAGGTGGTTTTCTTTCGGAAAGCAAGTGGCAAGCAAGCAGTGCCGGCTATCAGCAATGTGCACATGGAAATGCCAGCTCCCCAAAGACCGATCCGCCCCTCATTGAGTAGCCATCCCGTCAAAACGGCACCCACCAAGCCCAATCCACCACATAACCAGAAAATCCATAAAAAATGCCCCACCGGATACTTAACCAATGGGGCATTTCGCATCAATCGAGCGTCGCGTTAAATACGTTTGAACACCAAACTGCCGTTGGTTCCACCAAACCCAAAATTGTTTTTGATTGCCACTTCGATCTTGACGTCACGGGCCGTATTGGCGCAGTAGTCTAGGTCACACTCAAGGTCCTGGTTGTCCAAGTTTATGGTCGGTGGCACTTTCTGGTGATAAAGCGACAACACGGTAAAAATACTCTCAACACCGCCTGCGCCGCCCAACAAGTGTCCAGTCATGGATTTTGTGGAGCTGACCACAATGTTTTTAGCGTGATCGCCTAAGGCCGCTTTAATGGCGCTGGTTTCATTAACGTCACCCAAGGGTGTAGACGTTCCATGCGCATTCAGATATTGAATCTGGTCCGGATTTACACCGGCATTGCGCATGGCCGAGACCATGGCTCGACGTGGGCCGTCCATGCTGGGTGCAGTCATGTGACCAGCATCCGCGCTCATGCCGTACCCACTCAATTCAGCATAAATTTTGGCGCCCCGTGCCTTGGCATGTTCGTACTCTTCAAGCACCATCACACCCGCGCCTTCGCCCAAAACAAAACCGTCGCGGTCTTTGTCCCAAGGACGGGAGGCGGCTGTTGGATCGTCATTGCGGGTCGACAATGCACGCATTGCAGCAAAACCGCCAATACCCAGCGGTGATACGCACGCCTCAGAGCCGCCGGCTACAACCACATCGGCATCGCCGTATTCGATCATGCGACCCGCCTCTCCAATGCAGTGCAGGCCGGTGGTGCATGCAGTCACAACGGCCAAATTAGGACCTTTGAAACCGCATTTCATGGAAACGTGACCTGCAATCATGTTGATGATCGAAGCAGGCACAAAAAATGGAGAAATACGACGTGGGCCGCGACTTGTGTACTCGGCGTGCATGCCTTCGATCATGGGCAAGCCCCCAATACCCGAGCCGATCACACAACCGATCCGAGTGGCCAACTCATCGTCCAGCGCATCGCCCGTAGGCAAGCCTGAATCCTGCACTGCCTGCATGGCCGCAGCCACACCATAGTGAATGAAATGGTCCATCGTGCGCGCATCTTTAGAGTTGATGTACGCATCCAGATTAAAGTCTCTGACCTCTCCCGCAATCTTGCAGGCAAAGGCGGAGGCGTCAAATTTAGTGATCAGGCCAATACCAGATTGACCGGCAAGAAGCTTGGACCATGCATCGGCGACCGTGTTGCCCACGGGGCTGATACATCCCAAACCCGTTACTACAACGCGGCGCCGGGTCATCGTCGATCAGGCCTTTTTGCTTTGTGCGTAATCAATCGCGGCTTGAACAGTCGTGATTTTTTCTGCGTCTTCGTCCGGGATTTCGATGCCGAATTCGTCTTCGAGTGCCATCACCAATTCCACTGTGTCTAAGGAGTCTGCACCGAGATCAGCCACAAAGGCTTTTTCATTGGTTACTTGTGACTCTTCAACGCCGAGTTGTTCGGCAATGATTTTTTTGACACGTGCTTCGATATCGCTCATGGTTCCCTCTGAGGGTTGTGAAAAATGAGATTTTAACCGCCTCAGACCACCCAAACCTGACGAGTGGCAAAACGGAGACTATAAATAGGCAATTCAGGCCATGAACATGCCGCCATTGACATGCAATTCTTGACCCGTCACATAGTTGGCCAAAGGACTGGCAAGATAACTGACAGCATGCGCAATGTCTGCAGGCAGACCAAGGTGCCCTAATGGAATTTGATTCAAAAGTGCTTTTTGTTGCGCTTCGGGCAAAGCTGCAGTCATGTCCGTCTCAATGAAACCTGGCGCCACACAATTGACTGTGATGTTGCGACTGCCCAGTTCACGGGCCAGAGCACGGGTCATCCCCGCAACACCCGCTTTCGCGGCTGCATAGTTGGCTTGCCCCGGGTTACCCGATGCGCCCACCACGCTGGTGATACTGATGATGCGGCCGTAGCGCTGTTTCATCATGGGGCGCATCACAGTGCGACTCATGCGAAATACAGCTTTCAGGTTGGTGTCCAGCACGGCATCCCAATCGTCGTCTTTCATGCGCATCGCCAAAGTGTCGCGGGTAATGCCTGCGTTATTGACCAAGACATGCAAAGCGCCGTGCTCTTTGAGGATGCTGTCAATCAAGCCCTCGGCTGAGGCAGCATCATTGACATCCAAATTGGCACCACGGCAACCCGGAAAGGCTGACAAAGCAGCACTGATGCGTGCGCCGCCTTCATCGGTTGTCGCCGTGCCAATCACTTTGAGTCCTTGCGCAGCCAATTGCAAGGCGATGGCTGCGCCAATACCGCGAGAAGCACCCGTGACCAAGGCCACTTGACCTGCAAATTGAATATCGCTCATGCCAACTGCCCTTTTACTTCGTTCAAAGAGGCTGAATCGTACACAGCCAAGCCCGTCATATCCGCGTCGATGCGCTTGGTCATGCCAGCCAATACTTTCCCGGGGCCGCACTCAACCACAGTCAAAATTCCTCGCGATTTGATGGCCTGCACACACTCGACCCATCGCACCGGACCAAATGCCTGACGGTACAAGGCGTCGCGAATGCGCTGTGCATCGGTCTCCGCCATGACATCAATGTTATTGATCACCGGAATGTCCACTGCACCGAAAACAGTGTCCGCCAATTTAGCGGCCAGTTTGTCTGCGGCCGGTTTCATCAAACTCGAATGAAAAGGTGCCGATACAGACAGCAGCATGGCGCGTTTGGCGCCATTGGCTTTCAACACTTCGCAGGCTTTATCGACGGCCGCCTTGCTACCTGCAATGACGGTTTGCGCTGCATCATTGAAGTTCACCGCCTCAACCACCTCCATGCTTCCAATTGGAAACGTAGCTTGCGCCTCAGCGCAGCCAAGGATCACCTGTGCCGATGGCATGCCCAATATCGCAGCCATTGCGCCAACGCCCACAGGCACAGCTTCTTGCATGGCCGCAGCGCGAAAACGCACTAAAGGCGCCGCTTGCGCCAATGTCAATACACCCGAAGCCACTAAGGCGGAATATTCGCCCAGTGAATGTCCGGCCACCACACCGGGTTGAGAGCCGCCTTCGGACCGCCAAGCACGGTAAGCCGCGACAGCTGCGACCAACATCACCGGCTGTGTGTTGGTCGTTAAAGCCAAGACCTCTTTAGGACCTTGTCGAATCAGGGCGCCCACGTCTTCGTTCAAAGCGTCTGATGCTTCTTTCAAAGTTTCAAGTACCGCGGGGTGATCACCCCACGCATCCAGCATACCGACTGACTGGGAGCCTTGACCTGGGAAAACAAATGCAAATTTTGTCATGGTGTTGTTCATGAAAAGTACCATCCAGCGCCATCCGGTTTTTGCAACCGCAGCACACTTCCAAACTTATTGGCCTAGACTCACAGCTTGAGCAGGACCGAGCCCCAGGTGAAACCACCGCCCACGCCTTCCAGTAAAAGGGTTTGTCCTTTTTGGATGGTGCCGTTGCGCACCGCATGATCAAGCGCCAAGGGAATGGACGCGGCCGAAGTATTGCCGTGCTGATCAACGGTAACAATGACCTTGTCCATGGACATTTTGAGCTTACGGGCTGTGCTTTGCATGATCCGGATATTGGCCTGATGCGGGATCAGCCAATCGATATCGGCTTGTGTCAATTGCGCTTTCGCCAAACTGGCGCGCGCAGTTTCTTCCAAAACACCCACGGCCAATTTAAAAACTGCCTGGCCGTCCATCTTCAAGACCGGATCACCCAGAACAGCACCACCTGATACATGACCTGGCACACACAAAATGGCGGAATGTTTGCCATCGGCGTGGATATCGGTTGCCAAAATTCCAGGCACATCGGAGGCTTCGAGCACCACAGCACCCGCTCCATCCCCAAACAAAACGCAAGTCGTGCGGTCTTTGAAATCCAGGATACGGCTGAAAACCTCAGAACCAATCACCAAGGCCTTGGAAGCAGAACCACTTTGAATCATGGCGTCGGCCACGGTCATCGCATAAATAAAACCACTGCAAACAGCCTGAACGTCAAATGCAGGGCAGCCGGCAATGCCCAGTTTGTGCTGCAACAAGGTGGCCGTTGATGGGAAAACCATGTCGGGGGTAGATGTGGCAACTATGATCAAGTCAATTTCTTCAGGCTTCACGCCTGCAGCCTCTATCGCCTTGCGGGCGGCTTGCAAGCCCAAATCACTGCTCGCCGAACCGGGATCGGCAAAGTGACGGGCACGAATACCGGTCCGCTCTACGATCCATTCATCCGAAGACTCGACGCCTTGGGCGGCCAATTCGGCAACCAAATCGGCATTGGTCAATCGACGGGGAGGCAAGAAACTGCCAGTGCCGGTGATGCGGGAATAACGTCTCATTCGTGTGGGACCGGTACGACAGCCTCGACCTGCATGCCTGCCAACAAAGGGGCGGCATGCTTGATTCGGGCCTGCACTCGGTCAAGCAATTGGTGACGAGATGCATCATACGCTCGGTTGAGTGCGGTTTCGAAAGCCAGTTCATCGGCCGAACCATGGCTCTTGAAGACCAAGCCCCTCAGCCCCAACAAGGCCGCGCCGTTGTAGCGACGATGATCTACTCGCGACTTAAATGCAGATAAGATCGGATAAGCCAAAAAGGCAGCAAATTTCGTGAAAATGTTGCGCGTAAACTCGGCAATCAAAAAACCACTGATCATGGTCGCCAAGCCCTCACTTGCTTTGAGTGCCACATTGCCTACAAAACCGTCGCAGATCACGATGTCCACGGTTCCTTTGAAAATGTCATTGCCTTCTACGTTGCCATAAAAGTTCAAGTCGCCAGTCAGGCCCGCAGACCTCAAAAGTTCACCGGTTTTCTTAATGACGTCATTTCCTTTAATCACTTCTTCGCCCACATTCAGCAATCCCACGGTCGGATTTTCGTTGCCTTGAAGCACAGACACCAAGGCCGAACCCATCACCGCAAATTGAAGTAAGTCCTCAGGAGAGCAATCCACGTTGGCACCCAAGTCGAGCATCGTTGTGCCGCCGCCCTTGAAGTTTGGCATTTGCCCCGCAATGGCAGGACGGTCAATGCCCTCCATGGTTTTAAGCACATACCGCGCTATGGCCATCAAAGCACCGGTATTGCCAGCAGAAATAGCCGCCTGCGCCGCGCCCAGCTTGACCTGTTCGATGGCAATGCGCATCGAAGAGTCTTTCTTGCGTCGAAGTGCAATTTCAAGCGAGTCGTCCATGCCCACCACTTCACTGGCATGCACAACTTTGCCACGGGGTTCTTGCCAGCCCGACAAGGCGTCGGGCAAGCCGACTAACAACAATCGCGCATCGGGGTGCTTGTTCAAAAAACGCTGACAAGCCGTCAACGTCACACGGGGACCGTGATCGCCGCCCATGCAATCGACGGCCAGTGTGATCACATCAGGAGTTGACATAAAGGGAATGTATCAAAAATAAAGGCCCGAGCTACGATAAAAGTAGCATCGGGCCCTTGAAGCCAGTATAAATTAGGCTTCAGATTTGTTTTTCAACACCTGACGGCCACGGTAAAAGCCGTTAGGGCTGATATGGTGACGCAAGTGTGTTTCACCCGTAGTAGGCTCCACAGCGATACCCGGCACATTCAATGCATTGTGCGAACGGTGCATGCCACGCTTGGACGGGGACTTTTTGTTTTGCTGAACGGCCATGATGGCTCCTTGAATGCGTTGGATGCCGCGCGTTCGAAGAAGGACGCAGCTTCTGGGTTAGAAAAAAACACGCTCAAACTCGCCGAGCGAAGCCATTGATTATAGCCCAACTTGGGACTTAACTGGACTTTTTAACCTTCAGCCCAGCCAAAGCAGCAAATGGATGTGGGCGTTTTTCCTCTTCTTGTTCGAAACGAGGGTCTTCAGCTGACATGGAAAGAGGCTCAGGGCAGGTGTCGTGCAAAGGGACCAAAGGCATCGCCAAAATCACTTCGTCTTCCACCAAATCGATCAAATTGAACTCTCGGCTAATAACCAACAGATCCTCTTCCTCCTCGTCATCCAGCGCCATGGCCGTGGCCTCATCAGCGACAAAGCGGAAAGATCTGTCCACGTCTACAGCGGTCAATACAGGGCTGAGGCAGCGTTGGCACAACAGCGGCAAAACCGCATTGACCTGCAAATGAAGCCACACTTGATCTTGAGCCCCTACCTCGGATACAGCTTCTCCACGGGCTTGCCACTGCACAGGAGGGGACACCAATCCGTCTTCAGACTCTGCTCTAAGTCGCGCCCATTGCGCCAGAGGTGCTTGGCCTGAAAGGGTAGCTCCATCACGAGAAAAGACCCTCACATCAAGCCTCTGAGGGTGCCACTTGGCATCACTTTTATGTTCCATGGCTGCAGTGTAAGAGAATTACGGCATGTCATACCCCGCACTGCACACTCACTCAGCCGAAGGTCGGGCCCTGGTCTTAGGCTCAACATCACGTTATCGACGCGAATTGCTGGAGCGTTTACGCATCCCATTCATCACTGCCTCGCCGGAGGTAGACGAGACGCCCCACATCGGTGAAACACCTCAACAACTGGCTCTGCGCCTGGCACTGGCCAAGGCTCATGCGGTGGCCCTTCAATTTCCACAAGCAGTGGTCATCGGGTCTGACCAGGTCGCCGATTTGGATGGCGAACCCTTGGGGAAACCAGGGCAACATGACCGCGCCGTGGCTCAACTTCAACGCATGCGGGGGCAGTTGGTTATTTTCCAAACTGCGGTCTCTGTGGTGTGTTTGGCAGGGCAATTTGAACAAACCCAACTGGCCCAGGTCAAGGTGCGGTTTCGCGATCTGAGCGATGCCGAGATCGAAGCTTATTTGCGCGCAGAAGAGCCCTATGACTGTGCAGGCAGCGCCAAAAGCGAAGGGTTAGGGATCGCACTTCTCGACTCGATTGACAACGACGATCCGACCGCCCTGGTCGGATTACCTTTGATTCGCACCTGCCAAATGATACGGGCTGCAGGCGTTCGAATTTTATGAGCGCGCCCACCAAACCGCTTGGACGCTTGTTCTTGGTTCCTGCCCCTTTGGATTTTGGCTGCGACAGCGACACGGCCTTGGAAGAGGTCATGCCCATGGGGACCTTGAAAGTCGCCGCCCAACTCAGCCATTGGATTTGTGAAAATGCCAAGTCCACACGCGCTTACTTGAAGCGGGTGGATGTGCTGATACCCTTAGGCACACCCATCCAAAGCCAACAGATCACCGAGTTACCTCGGCAAGTGCATAAAAAGGGGGATCACCTGGGGGATTTCGATGCCAAACCTTTGCTTGCTGATGCCCTTCAGGGGCATGACGTCGGATTGGTCAGCGAAGCCGGCATGCCTGCCGTGGCCGACCCCGGGAGCTCGGTCGTGCGTGCTGCGCACACTTTGGGCCTAAAAGTCGTCCCCTTGATCGGTCCAGTTTCATTGCTGTTGGCCTTGGCCGCATCAGGACTGAACGGTCAAAATTTCGCCTTTGTTGGCTACCTTCCACAAGACAGTGCAGAGCGAAACAAGCGGATCCGGGAGCTCGAAACTTTGGCAATCCGAACAGGACAAACCCAATTGTTCATTGAAACGCCTTACCGCAATGCCGCAATACTTCAAGCTTTACTGCAAACCTTGCAAGCTCAAACGCGGCTGGCCATCAGCAGCGGCTTGACGCTTGCCACCGCACAATCACGCAGTGCAACAGTCAGCCAATGGAAAAAACAAGCCGAGGGTCCGAACAACAGCACACCCGCAGTTTTTGCCATCGGACCTTGACAGACTGGCTGGAAAAATCTCAACGCAGCGTGACTGACGAACGCATGGCCTGCCAAGCGCCTAAGCCCACGGCGGCGCCAAATCGTTTGGCCAAACGCTCAGCCACATTTTCACGTCGGGTGTAGTCAGTGATGTCTTCGGCTTTGACCACATCACGGGCCACCATGTCGAGGCTGCCCATTGCATCGGCTAAGCCCAATTCGACCGCTTGCTGACCGCTCCAGAACAAACCGCTGAACATTTCGGGGGTTTCTTTCAAACGATCGCCACGTCCTTTTTTGACCGCTTCAATAAATTGCGCATGAATTTGATTCAGCATCAGCTGCCCATGTTTGCGTTGAGCCTCAGTTTGCGGGCTGAACGGATCGAGGAATCCCTTGTTTTCACCGGCCGTCATCAACCGGCGTTCAACCCCCAATTTGTCCATCAGCCCGGTAAAGCCAAAACCATCCATCAACACACCAATACTCCCCACAATGCTGGCTTTATCGACATAAATTTTATCTGTCGCTGCGGCAATATAGTAGGCAGCAGAAGCACAAGACTCTTCAACCACGGCATAAATCGGCTTTTTATAAACCGCTTTCAAACGGTGAATTTCATCATTGATGATGCCCGCTTGAACAGGACTGCCGCCAGGTGAGTTGATGACCAGAACCAAGGCCTTCGAGCCCGAGTCTTCCAAGGCACTGCGCATGGCCAGAACAATATTTTCTGCACTCGAATCAGCACCTGAAGCAATTTCACCTTTGATCTCCACTGTGGCAGTATGGGCCAAAGTAGGGTTGTTAGCAGGCGCATTGTCATTGCGTAAAATCCAGAACACCGCCACGGCAAACACCAGCCAAGCCAATCTCAAACCAATATTCCATCGGCGGGACACCTTGGCTTCATGTAAGTTGGAAAAAACAAGCTTCTCTAAGACTTGCCTGTCACTTGCTATTTGTGAGGCAGGCGTTGCAGCGGCGGCCGTCTCAGGCTTCACAGCGGTGGCTGCTGGGTGCAAGACAGGTTCAATAGTTTCAGGAGTAGGCTCGTGCATTTCAAAATTCAAAAGGTTTCAAGTTGTACTCAGTATGCCAGTGAACCACTTCATTTTGTTCGGCTAAGGTGATTTTCACCAAGCCTCCTCGACAGGGGCCGCCTGCGCACTCACCTGTCACTGGGCTGTATGTTGCCCCGTGGGTGGCGCACATCAGCCATTGCCCTGATGCATCAAAAAATCGGTCCGGCTGAAAATCCAATTCCATCGCCACATGAGTGCAACGATTGAGGTAAGCCTGCACAAGGCCTTCATGACGTACAGCAAAGGCACGACAAGTTTGCCCCCCGTAAACCACATCAAAGGGGACTCCTCGCCCTCCTTCTTGTAGATCGGCTGAATTGCAAAGTGGTATCCATTCACTCATACAGTGTCCCCTCAGGCGTGATTCTTCAACCAGATATTCAACTCCACCACCGAATGCATAACAGCCAAAGGTTTGAGCACATGAAAAGCCTCAGGCTCATGGGCGCCATAGCTCACGCCGATACTGGGGCATCCCGCATTCAATGCCATTTGCAGATCATGGGTTGTGTCACCGATCATCAAGGTACGCTCCGGCTCCACACCAAACTCACGCATCAATTCTTGCAACATCAAGGGGCTTGGTTTTCCAGCAGTTTCGTCAGCTGTGCGGGAACCATCGAATAACCCTTTCAAGGCTACATCGTGCAAGGCTTCGTTCAGACCTTTGCGACTTTTACCGGTTGCCACAGCCAGCCAATGGTGGCGCGACTTGAGATCGGCCAGCATGGGCAAAACACCCTCAAACAAACTGATGTCATCTCGATGTTGAACATAGTAGTGCCGGTAGCGTTGACCCAATTCGGGGTATTTATCTGGCGAGACGTCGGGAGCCGCATGTGCCAAAGCCTGCGGCAATGCCATGCCAATCACATAGGAAGCAGCTTCGCGAGTGGGCTCTTTACCGCCAACATCGACCACCGCTCGCTGAATGCAGCGGGTAATGACCGCTGTGGAGTCAAATAAGGTGCCATCCCAATCGAAGGCGATCAGGTCAAACTGCCGGGGTCTGGAGTCGGTCATGGTCTTTAAATTGTTGAAGCTCGATCGGTAGGGGGGCGAGCAACTCGACACGCTCGCCCGACAGGGGGTGGTTAAACTGCAATCGCCAAGCATGCAAGAACATGCGTTTACGACCTTGTTTTTGCAGAACTTTGTTCCATTCAAAATCGCCGTATTTGTCATCGCCAGCAATCGGATGCCCTTGAGATGCTAAATGCACTCTGATTTGGTGCGTCCGCCCCGTTTTAATGGTCACTTCCAGCAAGGTGCATCCGTTCAGGCGTTCAGCCACCTTGACCAAGGTGATGGATCGCATACCTTCAGGGTCTTCTGCTGTGGTCACTCGCACGCGGCGCTCCCCATCGGGCAGCAAAAACTTATGCAAAGGCAAGTCAATGACTTTATTTTTTGCAGGCCATTGACCCTGAACCAAAGCCAAATAAGTCTTTCCCGTTTCACGTTCGCGAAACTGGTCTTGAAGGTGCTTCAATGCGCTGCGTTTTTTGGCTACCAGCAAAATGCCACTGGTGTCGCGGTCGAGTCGGTGCACCAACTCCAGCAGTTTGGCCTGTGGTCGCGCCTGACGCAATTGCTCAATCACCCCAAAACTCACGCCAGACCCGCCATGTACCGCCACACCGGCAGGCTTGTCCAATGCCAAGAGAGCCTCGTCTTCCAACAAAACCGGAAACTCGCGCCCCGGGGCTGGACGGGCGGCTTTCTCGGCCACTTTGTCTGAAATTCGCACAGGAGGCAGTCTGACCAAGTCGCCCGTCGTGACCCGGCTGTCGGCCGATGCCCGGCCTTTGTTGACCCGGACCTCGCCGCTGCGGATGATCCGATACACATGTGTTTTGGGTACCCCTTTCAGGTGCCGGATCAGGAAATTGTCCAGTCGCTGTCCCGCCGACTCCTCGTCTACGGTGAGCCATTTCACTTCCAAAAGGACAGGAGCTTGGTTGCCCCCTATAATGTGTTTCACCAGCGTATGGTCGTAAGTGGTTGATTTGAATGGAAATGAATTCCTTAAGGTAGGGAGTTTAGTCCACACACCATCCCAACCGCGCTGGAAGGTCGATGCCACCTCCCCTATTTCTGCAGACTGCAAGGCCAACGCCCGCAGTGGCAAAGATGGAAAGAGGATGGGCAGAAGCATAGAAACCCCGATACGGAATACCCTTATTCATCAGCCTACGGCTGATGAATGGAATGAAGCGAGATTGTTGTGCTGATGGGAACTTGGATAACTTGGATACAGTGGCTCTTTGAGCCGCCTTGCTCGAGCACGTCCATGTCCCAACCCCTGACAGTGGGGATACCCTCCCCACTCACACGGTTGTTCAGCACGGCCATCATCTCGCACCATCCACGCGCCCTCTCCCCCGTTCCTGAGCCATTGCTCAGCTGAATGGCGGACATCTCGGCAATTCCTTTCGTTTCTAGCATCTTCTCCGGCATCGTGTGCCCTCAGTGGGCCAGTTGACTCGCCATCACGGCAAGCAGGTCATATGACTTTGCTGTGCATGGCACAGAAAAGAAGGACTGCATCATGAAACGGATGCTCATTAACGCGACACAGGCTGAAGAACGCCGCCTGGCCATCGTAGACGGACAAAAACTACTCGACTACGAAATTGAAATTGAAGGCCGCGAACAACGCAAGGGCAACATCTACAAAGCGGTGGTGACCCGTGTAGAACCTTCCTTAGAAGCTTGCTTTGTTGACTACGGCGAAGACCGTCACGGCTTTTTGCCCTTCAAAGAAATCTCTCGTCAGTACTTTGCCGAAGGCGTATCGGTCAGCCAGGCCCGCATCAACGATGTGATCCGCGAAGGCCAGGAACTCATGGTTCAGGTCGAAAAAGAAGAGCGTGGCAACAAGGGGGCAGCCCTCACCACATTCGTCTCTCTCGCTGGACGTTATGTGGTGCTGATGCCGAACAATCCCCGTGGGGGCGGTGTTAGCCGCCGCATTGAGGGTGATGACCGCGCAGAACTCAAAGAGGCGATGGACCAGCTGGAATACCCCAAGGGCATGTCCATCATTGCCCGCACCGCAGGCATCGGCCGTTCGGCGCCTGAATTGCAGTGGGACCTGAACTACCTGTTGAAACTGTGGACCGCCATTGACGGCGCAACCAAAGGGGGCAAAGGTGCCTTCCTGATTTACCAAGAGTCTTCGTTGGTGATCCGCGCCATTCGCGATTACTTCAACAATGACATTGGCGACATCCTGATCGACACTGACGACATCTACGAACAAGCTCAGCAGTTCATGAGCCACGTGATGCCCGAGTTCGCTCCGCGCGTCAAGCGTTACCGCGACGATGCGCCGCTGTTCAGCCGCTTCCAGATTGAACACCAGATCGAATCGGCCTACGCCCGCACCGTTCAGCTGCCATCGGGCGGCGCCATCGTGATTGACCACACTGAAGCCTTGGTTTCGGTGGACGTGAACTCGGCCCGCGCCATCAAAGGCGGGGACATCGAAGAAACGGCCACCCGCACCAACCTGGAGGCCGCTGACGAAGTGGCCCGCCAGATGCGTCTGCGCGACCTGGGCGGTCTGATCGTGATCGACTTCATCGACATGGAAGAGTCGAAAAACCGCCGCGAAGTGGAAAACCGCCTTCGCGACGCTTTACGCCAGGACCGTGCTCGCGTGCAGTTTGGCTCCATCAGCAAATTTGGTTTGATGGAAATGAGTCGCCAACGATTGAAGCCAGCTTTGTCTGAAGGCTCTTCGATTCCTTGCCCACGCTGCGGTGGCTCTGGCCACATTCGGGACACCGAAAGCTCGGCGCTGCAGATCCTGCGCATCATCCAAGAGGAGTCCATGAAGGACAACAGCGCCGCTGTGCACGCGCAAGTGCCGGTGGAAGTTGCTTCTTTCTTGTTGAACGAAAAGCGCTCTGAGATCGCCAAAATCGAGTTACAGCAACGCATCAATGTGCTACTGGTACCCAACAAGTCGATGGAAACACCGCACTACAAACTCGAGCGTTTGAAGCATGACGATCCGCGCTTGGACCACATCGAAGCCAGCTACAAAATGGCCGAAGTGATGGAAGACGCAACCACCGTGACTCGCCGCTCCCAAGAGCCTACCAACAAGCAAACACCTGTCATCAAAGGCGTTCTGCCCGACGCACCTGCGCCGATCGCACCGGTCAAGATCGAGGCGCCTAAAGCAGCCAAGCCTGCGGCACCACCCGCCAAGCCTGTGGCCGCTCCTGCTGCTGGTGGTTTTTTTGGCTGGTTGAAAAACCTCTTTGGTGGTGAGTCAGCCCCAGCCCCTGCAGAAGAACCGGTCAAGGAAGAAAAACGTGAAGGTCGCAACTCGCGCGAAAGCCGCGAGGGTCGTGACGGCCGTGGTGGCGAACGAGGCCGTGGACGAAACGGCAACCGACGTGGCGAGCGCCAAGGTGAGCGCAACGAAGGTGCTCCGGCCGAAGCGCGTGAGCCCCGCGCTCCGCGCGAGGGACGTCGCAACGATCGCTCGGATGAGCGCGGTGCAGAGCGCAGCAATGAACGTCAAGGCGAGCGTCCTGAGCGTGCTCCACGTGAACGCCGTGATGCCATGGCCACACAAGCTGACGGTGCCCAAACGATCGCGATGGACATTGCGGACAACACCTTGAGTGAACGCGCACCACGTAATGACCGAGGTGAGGGCCGTGGCGATGGTCGACGCGAACGCGGAGAAGGTCGCCGCGAGCGTGGCGAGGGCCGTGGCGAACGCCGCCCATCCGATACGCCGCGCGCAGAAGCTGAAAATGGCGTCCGCTCTGCAGAAACTACTGGCAACGAAATCACGGCCCAAGACGGCCAAGACCCTTCGATGGAGGGCTCAACCCCAGAACGCCGTGAACGTCGCTCACGCGACCGTTATGGCCGCGATCGCCGTGAACGTCAAACAGAGCAACGCACAGAACCGAACGCTGGCGAGGCTGCATTTGTTGCCAATGATGTAGCCAACGTGCCTCCAGAAAATACGGAGTCTGCCTCGGACACCGCCCCACGCTCTTACTTTGACCGTGCAGCCTCCACAAACGCAGCAACACAGGCAAATCCAATTCAGCCCGTGGCCCCAACGACCGGTCTCTGGACACGCGAACCCACTGTCGCAACATCTGATGAGGTGGCGCAGGCTCCAACGTCCCCCCAGGTTGAAGCAGCCGTTACCGTTCCGGTAGTCACTGTTACGGCACCTTCTGCTGCCATTACGGCTGTCGTTGCAGCGCCGGTTACGGCTGCTGTTGCCGCACCGGCATCCCAAGGTTTGCCTCAGGTTAAAGCCTTCGAATTACCTGTAGATGCATTGAACCAAGTTGCCAACAACTCCGGTCTTCAGTGGGTCAACTCCGATCCGGCCAAAATTGCCGCGGTTCAGGCTTTGATTGCTGCTGAGCCCAAGCCGGCTCATGTCCCGCGAGAGCGCCCCCCCGCTGTGGTGCGCGATGAAGGGCCGTTGATCTTGGTTGAGACCCGCAAAGACCTGAGTGAAATGAAGTTGCCCTTCTAAGAACTAACGTGCTTACAAAGCAATCAAAAATGCCGGACTTGTCCGGCATTTTTTTGTCAACACCCTGTGCAAGTTTCAAACCGTTGCGGCGCGTTTCCAAGCGGCTGCTGCGGCAGCGGCATCATCACGTTGTTCGGCCATTTGGGCCAATGCAGACCAAGCTTGGCGACGAAGTTCGGCATCCTCCAGTTTCTGAGCAGCTTGAGTTAACAAGGTCTGCGCCTTGCCCCAAAGCTGTCGCTTCATGCAAGCCATACCGGCCAAATACTGCAACGATGCGTCTTGGGGTTGAGCCAATTGTGCGGACTCGATTCGAGCCAACCACTCGCGCTCAGCAGGGTCTTGTGCATGCCCAAGACTGCGGTCAATCGAGCGCACCAATTTAACTTTTTGAGCAACCGACAAAAGCGTTGGCATTTTTAAAAACCGCTCCCAAATGGGCAACAACCAAGCACGAGCAACTGCCGCATCGCCCTTCAATGCAAGCCAATGGTTTGCGGCCTGCACCGCCAATTCAGGCATGAGACGCTGAGATGCGCCTAGGCTTTGCCACACACGTTGTAATTGAGAAATTTCGTGGGTATGCGCCAATAAATCCATCACTAAGCCCCGCACAATGCTGTCTGATGCTGAAGGAGAAAAGGCACGGTGTTTGGCCAATAACAAAGCCGTTTCCAAAGCTTGCGCAGGTTGGTCCGCCAAGCGCGAAGCCTTTAAACGCAAGCGCATGGCCACCGTTCTGCGGGCAACACCTTGCGGCAATTGGTCCAGCCATGCCAGACTGGCAACGGCATCACGATCGTCCAATGACCAACGCGCCGCCCGCAGCAAGCCCCCTTCTTTGAGCGTTTGTCGCACGCCAGTTGTACCGTGCTCAGCCTCATCCAAGGCTTCGTTCAAGTGCTTATGCCGGTTGGTTTTGTCTTGCAATGCATGCGAAGCTTCGGCAGCCAGGATATGAGCCAGGGTTTTCAAAGAAGTGGCGTGCGCCAAATGACCGCCCGCATTGGCCAAAGCACGTTCGTAACTGATCACCAATTCGGCTGCTTTGCGTGCGCGTAAAAAACGGCCCGCCATGTAATGCGCTGAAGCGTCGAGCAAAGCACCATGGGCTGCCCGTTCCTTTTGCAACAAGCGCCAGCGCTGGGCTTGTTGTGGCAACGCCAGCATGGCTGACAAAGCACGCTGTGCCAAATGCATCAACACCAAAATGGATACCAGCACGAACAACACCAAATTCAAGGACAAATCTATCCGGTAGGGTGGCCAAAACACCATCACGGATCCAGGGTTGCTACCCGCCAGCAATGCTACCGCCACAGCCACCGAGAACAACGCAATTAGCCAAAGAGCCACACGCATGAGGTTTACCTTCCCGCTGCGGCCGTGGCCAACGCAGACAAAGTACCATCCAAACGGGGCATTTCAACTTTACGCAATTGCGATTGCGATTGTTCGATCAACTGCAAAGCCTGCTGAGACTTGCGCGAGTTCATATCGAAATACTTGCGCACCAAAGCAGCGGAGGCTGTCAAATCAACCTGCAAAGATTCGCTTTGACGAGCGAGCAAGCCCATGCGTGCATTAAGCAATTTAAGTTTGAGATTTTCACGCAAAAAGAACGTTTGATCCGGTGACAGCAATGCAGCCTCGGGAGAATCAATACGACTGACGCGAAGCAAACCACGTACTTCCTGCCAAAATCGATCAACCCCGACTTGCCACCAATTCGGGTTGACAGGCGACACTGCTGTGCCAGTTGTTTTAAGCGCTGTCGCGGACAAGGGTTGATTGGCCATGGGCAATTCGTCCACCAAGGCCACCAATTCATCCAGCTTGATCAACAATCCAGGCAAGTCGGTGACCTGAGACGACTTGACTTGCTCTAGGTCTTTTTCGATGGCCCGTTGCACAGGTGTCAAGCGGGGTTGACCGACCCGCTGCACACGCAATTGGGCCGACTTGAGCGCTGCGAGCATGGGCTCTAGACTACCGGTCAATTGTGACTGCTGCTGCGCCATGCGCACTGCCGCTTCAATGTCAACCACCAGGTTTTCATCACGGGAACGCGAAAGGCTTTGCATCAACTCATCGAGTTGTCCGCGTTGCAAAGCGACTTCACCCAAGCGAGACTCCACCAAACTTAACCGCGCAGCACTGTCCTTGACCGTCTCTTGGGCTTGTTTAGCCCAGGCTTTCGCCTCCAAAGACTGCTGTCCGGCATCTGCACTTTGGCGGGCTAATTGTCCTTGAATGCGAGACAGTTTCTCCCATAACAAACCACTGCCCACCAAGCCCGCCAAAGCCAACAGCGTTGGAATGGCCACCGACCAGCGCCAATGCAAAGCCATGGGGCCGGGTGGATGCTTAGGCGGTGGATTTTGAGAATTCATGACAGGATTTTATAGAGGACGCGACCGCTTGAAGCGCAGGTTGCGCAATAGCCACATACCCCCACCCGGCCTGCTTTGCATTGTTGGCAATCCGAGGGTGCGTGGCCACCGCTTTGGCCCCCAACCAGTTCTGGTCAGGCAAGGTATCCTTCAAGTTAAAAATCGCTTCAGAATTGCTAAAAAGCCAAACCGCACCCGTCTCAACCGATTGACGCACGGCTTGTAATTGCGCTTGGTTCAGCACAGGTGTTTTCCTTTGGTAAGCCGCAATTTGGTCCACCTGTGCGCCTGCCGCTTGCAGTTGGGTCACCAACCAATCGCGTCCTGAGACTTGACCCTCGGCATCACACCCGCGAACAACCAACACCCGCAAGCCGGAGTGGATTTGACAAGCCACAACCGACCACAAGGCCTCCGAATCGAATTGCACCGCATCCAAAGGCGGCGCGTCAATCGCACTGCTGGGCCAACCGACTTTCAGCAAGGCGTCTTGACTGCCGGGTCCCGTGACCCAAGCTCGCAGCCCACCCCTAGGGAGAGGTCCTGGCGAAACCGGTTTCGCTTGCCAAAAATAACGCACCGCGTTGGCGCTGACAAACATGACCGCCTGGTACTGGTCCAGGTGTTGCCAAGTTCTGCCCAGAGCTTGCTGATCGGGCGCAGGGCCAATGGCCATCAGGGGCATTGGCTGCGCATCAAAGCCCATGTCATTCAAACCCAGAATCCAGGCTTGCGCATCTTCTGGCGCCCTCGTGACCCATACCCTGATTTTGGAGGAACAGGCATTCGGCTCCTTTTTTGACAGGCCTTGCTGGTGAATGGGGTTATCCATGGGCACCCGCTTGCCTCAAACTGTGCGCGACCTGCTCACCCAATTGCTCGGCGCTGGCGTGCTCCGGATTACTCAGAGTTGCTTGGGCGGTCACCAAGACCCCATCACCGAGGGGATCGCCCCAAGCGGCTTTCAAGGTCAAAACACCCGCCGTCAAAGTTGCATGGGCAGCCAAAGGCATCGAGCAACTGCCCCCCATGGCACGGCTGACTGCGCGTTCAGCCGACACGCGTAACCATGTGGACTCGTCCAGGAAAGGTGCCAAGGCATCTCGCAGATCCTGGCGATCGGCACGAATTTCAATACCCAGCGCCCCTTGTCCGGCTGCGGGCAGCATGTCGGTTTCATCAAAAATATGGCGAATGCGTTGACTCAAGTTCAAACGCTTCAATCCTGCCGCCGCCAGCACGATACCGGCGTATTGACCTTCGTCCAGTTTGCGCAGCCGTGTGTCCAGATTACCGCGCAAAGGTTCAATTTTCAAATCAGGTCGCAAAGCACGCAGTAATACAGTGCGGCGTAAACTCGAGGTGCCAACCACCGCGCCATGAGGCAAATCGGCCAAAGTGGCGTACTGCGACGAGACCCAAGCATCCCGAGGATCTTCCCGCTCCATCACGCAAGCCAAATCAAAACCTTCTGGTAAATCCATCGGCACATCTTTGAGCGAGTGCACAGCAATATCGGCACGGCCTTCTTCTAGGGCCAGCTCCAGCTCTTTGACGAACAAGCCCTTGCCACCCACCTTGCTCAAACTGCGGTCCAGAATTTGGTCACCCTGTGTAGTCATGCCCAACAATGTCACGGCATGACCGCGGGCTTGCAACAAGGCTTGTACGTGCTCAGCCTGCCACATCGCCAAACGGCTTTCGCGTGTGGCAATGACAATGGAGAGTGGAGAAACTTCAGAAGCAAAAACGTTCACGGCGGTAACTCATTGGTAATTTACAGGGCGTTGTGAATGCTAGCATGGGGACCAGCCATCCACCTTCCGTTCCAACACCTAAAACATGAAACAGGCACTGAAAGAAACCCCAGTTCGTCAATCCCGCGACAACGAGCGGCCTTTGGTCGAAGACATCCGCTTACTCGGCCGGATCTTGGGAGACGTGATCCGTGAACAAGAAGGTGCGCCAGCCTTTGAACTGGTTGAAAGCATACGTAAACTTTCGGTATCTTTTCGGCGAGATGCCGACCATGAAGCCGACAAGGCCTTGAAGAAATTGCTCAAAAGCCTGAGCGGAGAGCAAGCCGTGAGCGTCATTCGCGCCTTCACTTACTTCAGCCATTTGGCCAATCTGGCCGAAGACCGTCACCATATCCGCCGCCGTGCCGTGCACGAACGGGCCGGCCACACGCAAGAGGGCAGCATCGAAGTTGCCCTACAGCGCTTGCGTTGGGCAGGCATTACCCCCAAAACCATAGCTCTGACCTTGGCTCACAGTCACGTGTCTCCCGTCTTGACCGCTCACCCAACAGAGGTCCAGCGCCAAAGTATTTTGAGTGCTGAACGGGACATTGCACATCTGTTGACGGCCCGAGACGAAATCAAAGACCGCGCAACCGCGGTCAACTCGGCCAAAGACGCTCTCAGCCCACGCGAACTGGCTGCCAATGAACAACAGATGCGAGCTCGCGTGATGCAGCTCTGGCAAACCCGCTTGCTGCGGTTTTCCAAATTGACCGTGGCCGATGAAATTGAAAATGCTTTGATCTATTACGACGCCACATTTTTACGCGAAATTCCTAAAATTTATGCCGAATTAGAGCAGGCTCTGGACAAACAACCCGTGGCCACCTTCTTGCGCATGGGTCAATGGATTGGTGGCGACCGCGATGGCAATCCCAACGTTACAGCGGAAACCCTGGAATACGCCTTGCGTCGACAATCCGAAGTGGCCTTGCGCCACTACCTGACCGAACTCCATTTTCTGGGTAGCGAGTTGTCTTTATCGGCCATGCTGGTGGACTTTCCGGCCACTATGCAGGCACTGGCCGAACGTTCGCCCGATACCAGCATCCACCGCATGGACGAGCCTTACCGCCGTGCTTTGACGGGAATGTATGCGCGCCTGGCGGCCAGCTTGAAAACTCTGACCGGTGGCGATGCAGCTCGACACGCAGTTGCACCGCAAAACCCCTATGCAAATGCGCAAGAATTTCTCATCGATTTACGCACTATCGAACAATCTTTGAAAAGCCAGCATGCCCAAGCTTTGGCTGACCAGAGATTGCACCCCCTGATTCGCGCGGTAGAGGTTTTTGGCTTTCATTTGGCCACCGTGGACCTGCGACAAAGCTCCGACAAACACGAAGAAGTGGTTACCGAATTACTGGCAACCGCACGAGTTCAAGCCAACTACAGTCAAATGGACGAAGCGGCCAAACGCGCACTCCTGATGCAACTGCTCAACGATGCACGCCCACTTCGAGTTCCTGGAGCCAAATATTCAGCGCATACACAAGCCGAGCTGGCGATCTTTGAATCGGCCAAACGCATGCGCGAGCATTACGGCTCCGAGGCTATCCGTCACTACATCATCAGCCACACCGAAACGGTGAGCGACTTGCTCGAAGTACTCTTGTTGCAAAAAGAAGTGGGGCTGATGAAAGGCACGCTGGACACTGCCGCCACAAACGACCTCATCGTGGTGCCTCTGTTCGAGACGATTGAAGACTTGGCGCACTCTGCGACCATCATGCGTGACTTTTACGCCCTGAGCGGTGTGGCCGCGCTGGTGCAGCGATCGGGTGGAGAGCAAGACATCATGCTCGGTTATTCAGACAGCAACAAAGACGGCGGCATTTTCACGAGCAACTGGGCGCTTTACCGCGCCGAGATAGCCTTGGTGGAACTGTTTGACACACTGCAACGAAGCCATGGCATCACTTTGCGACTGTTCCATGGCCGTGGCGGCACTGTCGGCCGCGGCGGCGGCCCCAGCTACGAAGCCATTCTTGCCCAGCCCCCTGGCACAGTGCGTGGTCAGATTCGACTGACTGAACAAGGCGAAGTGATTGGCTCCAAATACGCCAACCCCGAAATCGGCAGACGCAACTTGGAAACGCTGGTTGCCGCCACACTGGAGGCCACGCTCCTGCAACCGACCAAACCGGCAACGAAGCAGTTTTTGGAAACGGCAGAAAAACTCTCCCAAGTCAGCATGAACGCCTACCGCGCGCTCGTTTACGAGACCCCAGGGTTTAACGATTATTTTTTCAGCGCCACACCCATCCGAGAAATAGCCGAGCTGAACATTGGCTCACGCCCCGCATCACGCAAAGCCAGCCAACAGATAGAAGACCTGCGGGCCATCCCCTGGGGCTTCAGCTGGGGCCAATGCCGCTTGACGCTACCGGGCTGGTACGGTTTTGGTTCGGCGGTGAGTCAGCTGCTCCACCAGCCCACGCCGGCCGAACGCAAAGCCGCGCTTGCACTGCTGCAAAAGATGTACCGCCAATGGCCATTTTTCCGCACCCTGCTGTCCAACATGGACATGGTGCTAGCCAAAAGCGACCTGGCCCTGGCATCGCGCTATTCAGAACTGTTCAACAACAGCCGACTGCGCAAAAAAATCTTTACCGCGATCGAGGCTGAATGGCACCGCACCGTCGAGGCGTTGGCACAGATCACCGGCGAGAAAAACCGACTCGCCAACAATCCGGCCCTGGCGCGTTCCATCCGCCATCGTTTTCCGTACATCGATCCGCTGCACCACCTGCAAGTCGAACTGGTGCGACGTTACCGTGCGGGCTTGGCCGACGAACGCGTGCAACGCGGAATTCACATCAGTATCAACGGGATTGCGGCAGGGTTGCGCAACACGGGTTAATTCGCATGGTGAGGCACAGCTGAAAGCACCATAATTTGATTTCAGCCAAACACATGGTTGACCCTCCTGATGAAAGCCCCGCATGTCCCACATTACAGCCGTAACCGCCTTACCCACTTTTCCTGCCGCCAAAGACTGCGATCCTGTTCAGTTAGGTTGGATGCAAGGCTCGCCGCCACCTGTTGACAAGCGTATTCAGTTTCAGGACACCACCAGCTACCGTTTTCCGCAAGTGCGTTGGAGCTTTGCGCACCAACGTCAGTTGGTCCCTACTGTGGTTGTCGCACAGGGTCATGCTCTGCCATTGTCAACATCTGCACATGGCTTGCCGGACATTCAATACACCGCTATGGGCGGTCAAGGCGGCGGCAACTGGACGAACATGATGGAGGCGACTTACACAGACGCACTGCTGGTCATGCACAAAGGCCATGTGTTGTTTGAACATTACAACGGCGTCATGACGCCCGCCACCCAGCACATTGCCATGTCGGTGTCCAAGTCTTTCATGGGCATGATGGCCGCATGCCTGGTGGCACAAGGTCAACTGGACGAGACGCAACGAGTGGGTCATTACGTGCCAGAGTTGGCGGCCAGCGGCTTTGGCGATGCCACGGTGCGGCAAGTCATGGACATGACCACCGGTATTGATTACACCGAAAACTACGCCGATCCTCAGGCTGAAGTTTGGAACCACATGCGTGCTGGCGGGGTCATGCCACGACCCGCGGTATACACAGGGCCAGCACACTTCTACGACTACCTGCCCATGGTGCGCAAACTGGGCGAACATGGCGAGAAGTTCACCTACCGGACGGCCAACACCGATGTGCTGGGCTGGATCTTGGCCAGGGTCACAGGCCAGCGCACCGAGGACATGTTGTCGCAGAAAATTTGGCAACCCATGGGGGCTGAAAAAGACGCCTACTATTCTGTGGACTCCATCGGCACCGCCTTTACCGGGGGCGGACTCAATACCACACTGCGAGACTTGGCCCGTTTTGGCGAATTGTTGCGCAACCATGGCCGAGTGGGCTCCACCCAGGTCTTGCCCGAAGCGGCAGTGCGAGACACCTTCGCCGGCGCGGATCCTGCCCGTTTTGCGCAAAATGGCCCGCCCACCCTGCCCGGCTGGAGCTACCGCAACATGTGGTGGGTGTCGCACAACCCGCATGGCGCCATCATGGCCCGCGGGGTGCACGGTCAGAACATTTACATCGATCCCAAAGCCGACATGGTCATCGCCCGCTACGCCTCGCACCCGATTGCGGCCAACATCGGCAACGACCCGCACACCCTCCCCGCCTACCATGCCATGGGACTGGCTTTGCTTGGCTCGTACAGTTGAGGGCAAACGCAGTGATAGTCATCATTTTTTTGTTTTAATGCAAATTATTTGCATTTAGAAAAGAGGACGCACACAAACTGATGTTTGGCGTATTGATCGACCGATAAAATAAGCAAATATGACAAACCAACTCGACAAAAAATCCCAAGCCTGGTCGGCGCTTTTTTCTGAACCCATGAGCGAGTTGGTTAAGCGTTACACGGCCAGCGTGTTTTTCGACAAACGTCTGTGGCAAGCCGACATCACGGGCAGCTTGGCGCATGCCGACATGCTGGCCGCACAAGGCATCATTGCCGCGCAAGACTTGGCCGACATTCAGCGCGGCATGGCACTCATTACGCATGAAATCGAATCTGGCGCCTTTGAATGGAAGCTGGATTTGGAAGATGTGCACCTGAACATCGAAGCGCGTCTGACCCAACTGGTGGGCGACGCTGGCAAGCGACTGCACACGGGCCGCAGCCGCAACGACCAAGTGGCCACCGACGTGCGCCTGTGGTTGCGCAGCGAGATGGACCTCATCATCGACTTGTTGGTCGACTTGCAAAAGTCACTCGTGGAAGTGGCCGAGAAGCATGTCGAAGTCATACTGCCTGGATTCACCCACCTGCAAGTGGCCCAACCTGTGAGCTTTGCGCACCACCTGCTGGCCTATGTGGAAATGTTTTCGCGCGATGCCGAGCGCATGAGCGACGTGCGCCGCCGCACCAACCGCCTGCCGTTGGGCAGTGCCGCCTTGGCCGGCACCACCTATCCGCTGGACCGCGAACGCGTGGCCCGCACACTGGGCATGGTCGATGAGGCGGGCAACCCACAGGTCTGCCAAAACAGCCTGGACGGCGTGAGCGACCGCGACTTTGCGATCGAATTTGCCGCCGCCGCAAGCCTTTGCATGGTGCACATCAGCCGCATGTCCGAAGAACTTATTTTGTGGATGAGCCAAAACTTTGGTTTTGTGAAGATCGCCGACCGTTTCACCACCGGCTCGTCCATCATGCCGCAGAAGAAAAACCCCGATGTGCCTGAATTGGCTCGCGGCAAAACAGGCCGCGTGTTCGGCCACCTGATGGGCTTGCTCACACTGATGAAGGGCCAGCCTTTGGCCTACAACAAAGACAACCAAGAAGACAAAGAGCCGCTGTTTGACACGGTGGACACACTCAAAGACACGCTGCGCATCTTCAGCGAAATGATCGGCGGCCAAGTCAACCCGGCCACCGGCCAGAAAGAAGGCGGCATCACCGTGAACGCCGACGCCATGGAAGCCGCTGTCAAAAAAGGTTACGCCACGGCCACCGACCTGGCCGACTATTTGGTTAAAAAAGGCCTGCCCTTTCGCGATGCGCATGAGATCGTGGCGCACGCCGTCAAAGCCGCCACAAACCACAACTGCGACCTGTCCGAACTACCGATGGCTGTGCTGCAGGGCTTCCATGCCAGCATTGAAAAAGACGTCTACGAAGTTCTGAGCCTGCGCGGCTCTCTCAATGCCCGCAAAACCTTAGGCGGCACCGCGCCAGCGCAAGTTAAGCTGCAAATTGCACGGCATCGAGCGCGCTTGGTCTAAGAATCACATTCATCCACATTCAAATGAACTCCAGCGCCCTGCGCGCTGCAACAAAGGAATCACATCATGGGCGCGCAATGGAAAGCTAAGGGCAAAGAACTGGCCGCAAATGCCAGAGGGCAGATGTTTGGCAAGTTGTCCAAAGAGATCATGGTCGCGGCCCGCGGCGGCGCTGAGCCGTCGCTCAACTCCAAACTCCGTTTGGTGTTGGAACAGGCCCGCAAGGTGTCGATGCCCAAAGAAACTTTGGAGCGCGCCATCAAAAAAGGGGCTGGATTGACCGGCGAGGTCGTGCATTTTGAGCATGTGATGTACGAGGGCCACGCGCCGCACCAGGTGCCGGTGATGGTCGAATGCCTGACCGACAACGTGAAGCGCACAGCACCCGAAATGCGGGTGCTGTTCCGCAAAGGGCAAATGGGCACGTCGGGTTCGGTGGCTTGGGATTTCAACCACTTGGGCATGATCGAGGCGGAGCCTGCAGCCCCAGGCGCAGACCCCGAGTTGGCCGCCATCGAAGCGGGGGCGCAAGACTTTGAAGCGAGCGATGATGGCGCCACTCTGTTTTACACCGACCCCAGCGATTTGGACTTGGTCAGTCGCGCCCTGCCCGCACACGGTTTTACGGTGCTTTCAGCCAAGCTGGGCTACAAGGCTAAGAATCCTGTGAGCCCAACGAATCTGACACCCGCCCAACTGGAAGAAGTGGAGGCCTTTTTAGCCGCCATGGACGCCCATGACGATGTCCAAAACATGTTTGTCGGTTTAGCCGACTAAAGAACCATGACCACCACCATTGCTCCCACTATCGCGCCATTGACATGGTCCAACGACCTGCATACGGGTGACAGCCGTATGGACGACACGCACGAAGAATTCGTGACGATGCTCAACCAGCTGTTGGCAACACCGCAAGATCAGCAATTGCCTTTGTACAAAGCCTTTTTGTCCCACACGGTCGAACACTTTGCCCAAGAAGACCGTTGGATGCTGGCTACCGGTTTTTCTGCAGACAATTGCCACGCCGGACAACACACCACCATTTTGGAGACCATGCGCGCGGTAGAGGTGCATTACGAGGGTGGCGACAACGAAATCATCACCCGACTCGTCGAAGCTTTGGCCGAGTGGTTCCCTGGGCACGCCAACAGCATGGACGCTGGCTTGGCGCTGCACCTCAAGTCGGTGAACTTTGACAGCGTGACGGAAACGCTGGCTGATCCTTCAGTCATTCAAAGCGTAACCATGTCAGGTTGCGGCAGCGTCAGCTGCAGCTGACAGCCCTCCATCGGCGATAAGGCTAACATAGTGCCTGCTTCATGACCTGTGAGCACAGGTTTGGCATTCAGATTGACCCCCTCCCGGAGACTTTGGCACATGACCGTTATCACCACCATCGAAGACTTGCGCGTATTGGCCGAAAAGCGCGTGCCTCGCATGTTCTATGACTATGCCGACAGCGGCTCTTGGACTGAGAGCACCTACCGCGCCAATCAAAGCGATTTTCAAAAAATAAAACTACGCCAGCGTGTTGCCGTGAACATGGAAGGACGCAGCACCGCCACCACCATGATTGGTCAAAATGTGGCCATGCCAGTGGCCATCGCCCCCACCGGCTTGACGGGCATGCAACATGCTGATGGCGAAATTTTGGCGGCCCGTGCAGCCCAAAAATTTGGTGTCCCGTTCACACTGTCAACCATGAGCATTTGCTCGATTGAAGACGTGGCCAAGCACGCCGGGGAAGGCTTCTGGTTTCAGTTGTATGTCATGAAAGACCGGCCTTTCATTGAGCGCCTGATTGACCGTGCCAAGGCCGCCAACTGCTCAGCATTGGTGCTTACCTTGGATTTGCAAATTCTGGGGCAACGCCACAAGGATTTAAAGAATGGATTGTCGGCTCCACCCAAATTAACCCTCGCAAACATGTTCAACATCGCGACCAAACCGCGCTGGGCTTTAGGCATGCTGGGCACACCGCGTCGCCAGTTTGGCAACATTGTGGGACACGTCTCCGGTGTCGCCGACATGAGCAGCTTGAGCTCTTGGACAGCTTCGCAATTTGACCCCTGTTTGAATTGGGGCGATGTGGAATGGATTCAAAAACGCTGGGGTGGCAAATTGATTCTGAAAGGTATTCAGGATGTTGAGGATGCCAAACTCGCGGTTCAGTCTGGCGCTGACGCGCTGATCGTGTCCAACCATGGCGGACGTCAACTGGACGGTGCACAAAGCAGTATCGAAGCGTTGCCCGCCATCGTCAGCGAAGTTGGCCACCAGATTGAAGTGCACATGGACGGCGGCATCCGGAGCGGACAAGACGTGGTCAAGGCCTACGCCTTGGGGGCCAAAGGGGTTTATATCGGTCGATCCATGCTCTATGGCCTGGGCGCCATGGGTGAAGAGGGCGTCACCAAAGCGCTTGAAATTATCCACAAAGAGTTGGACTTGACCATGGCCTTTTGCGGTCGCATGCAGATGGACAAAGTCGACAAAAGCATTTTGCTGCCGGGGACATTTCCGGTTTGAACCTGCGACACAACGAAAACAGCGCCGTCGATGTTGTTTACCTCTGGGTCAACGGCAACGATGATGTTTGGCGAACCAAGCGACAAGCCGCAGCCCAAAGAGCCCGTCTACTGGGCTGCAACGACTTGGCTATGTATGGTGATGTAGAAGGCCGCTACAGAGACAATGAAGAGTTGCGTTTCAGCTTGCGTGCCCTCGAACAGTTTTTCCCTGATCACGGTCACATTTATATCGTCACGGACAACCAAGTGCCGGTTTGGCTGGCCACATCTGATCAAATCACCATCGTCGACCATCGCGACTTAATCCCACACAATGCCTTGCCCACCTTCGATTCAGGCCATATCGAATCGTACATCCACCGAATTGC
>CANBWK010000009.1 GCA_947373105.1 Comamonadaceae bacterium
GTGCCCTTGCTCGTGGAGTCTGGAGAACGTTGGCGTCAAAAGGTCCAGCACGTACTGGTGGTGGACTGTACTCAAGCGACCCAAATCCAAAGAGTGATGCAAAGAAGTCAGTTAACAGAAGATGAAGTGCGCAACATCATCTCCCAACAAGCGCGTTCATCACAAAGGTTAGCCTGCTCTGACAGCGTAATTTATAACGAAGGTATTGATCTTGAAGGATTAAAGCGAGAAGTGAGCATATGGGCGAGTCGCTTCGGGCTATGATGGCGTTTCTGAAAGACGCAGCGTGATTCTGTACGAATATCCCTTTAACGAGCGCATCCGCACTTATCTTCGACTCCAACAGCTTTTTAGCCGTTTGGGGCAGTTGATTCCGCGTGAATCTCCGATCGACCACCACTTTGCTTTGATCACTTTATTCGAGATACTCGAAGTGTCTTCACGGCCAGAGTTAAAGTCAGATGTTCTCAAGGATTTGGAGCGCCAAAAGCAGGTCATGAATGGCTACAGAGGTAACCCCGCCATTTCAGAAAATGCACTTGACACAATCGTTTCACAACTCGAGCAAAACTTCGAAGCCTTGAACGCAATATCCGGAAAAATTGGCAGCAGTTTGAGCGAAAGTGATTTTCTCAACAGCTTGAAAAGTCGAGTGGTCATCCCAGGTGGGACTTGTGAATTCGATTTGCCGGCCTACCATGCTTGGCAGCACCATGCTCTTGATAAACGGCAAGCCGATTTACACCAGTGGTCTGCTTGCTTCATTCCTGTTGCACAGTCGATCCAAATGTTGCTCAAAATGCTCCGCGACTCCGGTGCAGCGCAAAAGGTCATGGCAACATCCGGCCAGCTACAACAAAATTTACCACAAGGCCGAACCTTCCAATTACTGCGCTTGAGAATTGATCCGGCTTTGGGTCTTGTCCCCGAAATCAGTTGCAACCGCTTACTGGTCGTGATTCGCCTGATGCAACAGCAAGAAGATGGTCGTTTGATAGCGAGTACCGGAGACACTGCGTTTGAAATGACCTTGTGCGCATGAGTCTGAGCGAGAACAAACCCCGACTTGTCCCTTGCCCCACCTGTGCAGGCGACAGTATTTTCAATTCGACCAACATCTACAGGCCTTTTTGCAGCGCACGCTGCAAAGGTATTGATCTTGGGGCGTGGGCAAGCGAAAGTTTCCGTGTCCCCGAAGACACACCGCCGGACAGCGATGTGTTTGGTGACCCCAAACTTATTCAATAAGCTTTAGGCTATCGGCCAACAGTCGCACCATCAGGTCATGCTGTATGGGTCTGTCCTGAAAATCCTTGCTCTTGGGCCAGCCAAGCCAAAACAGGCACTGTTCCAGGCAACACGGGCATCACTTCCACCGGCAGTGTTTGCCATGCATGACTTTGTTGCTCACGCATTTGCAGCTTGCCTTGCCAAACCTGAAGTTTGCAGAAATGCAAGCGCACCAAGGCATGGGGGTAATCGACCAATTGCTGCTTCCAAAGCACCACATCATGGGGCTGCAAAGAAATACCCAGCTCTTCGGACAACTCACGTACCAAGGCTTGTTTGACCGATTCGCCAGCTTCAAGCTTGCCACCGGGGAACTCCCAATAACCCGCATAAACCTTACCCTGCGGGCGAGTGGTTAAAAGAAAGCGGCCATCAGAACGGATCAAAATTCCCACTGCCACGTCGACCATTGGACGGTCAGGGCCACCATCACGCGCCAAGGCCCCGTCGGCTACGAGCAGGGGCTCACTCATGCCCTTGCCGCTTGTTGCCCCATGAAATCACGGGCGAATTGATAAGCCACCCGTCCGCTGCGTGAACCGCGCTCCAAGGCCCACACCAAGGCCTCTGGCCGAGCCGAATCGATGACCGACGGGCTAGCCCCCAAAGAGGCCATCCATTGCGCCACGATAGTCAGGTATTCGTCTTGAGAGAAAGGATAAAAACTGACCCACAAACCAAAACGCTCTGACAAAGAAATTTTCTCTTCAATGACTTCACCCGGATGCACTTCGCCATCGTCCGTATGGCTATAAGACAGGTTGTCCTTCATGTATTCGGGCAGTAAGTGCCGCCGATTGCTGGTTGCGTAAATCAACACATTCGGTGTGGATGCAGCCACCGAACCGTCCAGTATGGACTTGAGTGCTTTGTAACCGGGTTCGCCATCTTCAAAACTCAAGTCGTCACAAAAAATCATGAATTTTTCAGGGCGCACAGCAACGACATCAACGATGTCCGGCAGGTCGACCAAATCGGATTTATCGACTTCAATCAGACGCAAACCTTGCGCAGAATACGCGTTCAAACAGGCTTTGATTAAAGAAGACTTACCCGTGCCACGCGCCCCAGTCAGCAACACATTGTTCGCAGGCAAACCACGCACAAATTGCTCCGTGTTGCGCTGCATTTTTTCTTTTTGGCCATCGATTTCTTGCAAGTCAGCCAAGCCCATGTCGGAAACATGTCGAACTGGCTCCAAGACGCCGTGACCTGTTGATCTTTTGCGGTAGCGCCAAGCAATGGCTTGCGTCCAATCAGGCGCTGACAAGGACTGGGGTAAAGCAGCCTCGATACGGTCCATCAACTGAACGGCCCGAGCGACCAACTGTTCCAAGGCTTGACTCATGATCTGTAATCCGCGTTGATGGACACATAGTCATGGCTCAGGTCGCAGGTCCAGACCGTTTCAGTGCACGATCCGCGGCCCAAAATGACACGCACCAAAATTTCACTTTTCTTCATAACGCTCTGTCCATCTTCTTCTTTGTACGCGGGATGACGCCCGCCTTGAATTGCCACCTGCACATCATCGAGAAACAAGTCGATACCTGTTGGGTCCAAGTCCTCAATACCTGCATAGCCCACGGCTGCGAGAATGCGTCCCAGGTTAGGGTCGCTGGCAAAGAAAGCCGTTTTCACCAACGGGGAATGCGCTATGGCATACGCGACCTGACGGCACTCTTCGGTGGTCTTTCCGCCGTCAACCTGAATCGTGATGAATTTGGTTGCACCTTCTCCATCACGCACAATGGCCTGCGCCAACTGTCTGGCCACCGTCAACATGGCCGACTTCAGCGCCAGTCCTTCAGTGCTTAACAGGGAAGTAATGCGTTGATTTGCAGCCTTGTGGGTCGCCATCACAAGGAATGAATCGTTGGTCGAGGTGTCCCCATCAATCGTGATCCGGTTAAAGGAGGCGTCCGCCAACTCGGTGGTTAAGGATTGCAATAACTCGGGGGCAATATTGGCATCAGTCGCCACAAAGCCCAACATGGTGGCCATGTTCGGGCGAATCATGCCTGCGCCTTTACTGATACCCGTGACAGTGACAGATACGCCTGCAATATCAACACGCGTGCTGAAGGCCTTGGGCAAGGTATCCGTCGTCATGATCCCTTCGGCGGCCTGTGCCCAGTGCGTGTCGTTTGCATCAGCCAAGGCTTTGGGCAAACCCGCCACAATGCGGTCCACCGGCAAGGGCTCCATGATCACACCCGTGGAAAAAGGCAGTACTTGCGAAGCCTGCAATTTCAGAAGTGAAGCCATTGCCTCGCAGGTTGCCCGCGCATCAGCCAAACCCTGGGCTCCAGTTCCTGCATTGGCGTTTCCCGTATTGACCACCATGGCACGAATGCCGTTACCCGTAGCCAAATGTTCTCTGCAAATTTGCACCGGCGCAGCGCAGAACCGGTTACGGGTGAATACGCCAGCAACAGAAGTGCCTTCGTCCAACAAAAAGACCGTCAAATCTTTGCGGTTGGCTTTGCGAACGCCCGCCTGCGCAACGCCCAAACGGACACCGGCAATGGGGAAAAGGTCTGCAGGCTCAGGCGGCAACAAGTTCACAGGCATGACACACTTTCTTTCGAGACCCTAAGCCAACTTACCGTGGCAGTGTTTGTATTTTTTACCACTACCGCAAGGGCAAGGCTCGTTGCGACCGACTATCCTAGTTTGATGCAAAACAGGCTCTAACGCCGTGGTCTGCGGCGCACCGGATTCGTCTGGTGCTGTGTAGGTGACGTTGCTGATGGCCTCAGCCTGCGAACCCAGTGCCTGAGCCGCTTGCTCAGCTTCCTCAGGCGACTGAATTTTCACATTCATCACCACTTTCGTGACTTCGTTTTTAACAGAGTCGAGCAACTGACCAAAAAGTTCAAACGCTTCGCGTTTGTATTCCTGCTTGGGCTGCTTCTGGGCATATCCGCGCAAATGAATGCCTTGACGCAAATAGTCCAATGCACTGAGGTGTTCACGCCAATGGGTGTCAATGCTTTGCAGCAACACGACACGCTCAAATGGCAAGAAATTTTCTGCACCAATCGCTTCCAATTTGACGTCAAAACTGGCGTGCGCTGCAGCAATGACGATCTCCAGTATGTCCAGATCCGTGATCACTGTAGCCACTTTGACCTGCTCACGCAAGGGCAAATCAATCTGCCATTCATCGGCAAGCACTCGCTCTAAAGCAAGCAAGTCCCATTGTTCTTCTACGGACTCCTCAGGCACATATTGCCGAACCAAGTCCGTAAAGCTACCTTGACGAAGGCCCGCAATTTGTGCATTCAAATCTTGGGCATCCAAAATGTCATTACGTTGCTGGTAGATAACTTTACGCTGGTCATTGGAGACGTCGTCATATTCCAGCAATTGCTTGCGGACATCGAAGTTGCGCGCCTCTACTTTGCGCTGCGCACTTTCAATGCTTCGGGTCACCATACCGGCCTCAATGGCTTCACCTTCAGGCATCTTCAAACGGTCCATGATGGCACGCACGCGGTCACCCGCGAAAATACGCATCAAAGAGTCGTCCAAGCTCAAATAGAAACGTGAAGAGCCTGGGTCACCTTGCCGACCTGAACGTCCACGCAATTGATTGTCAATGCGACGGGACTCGTGTCGTTCGGTCGCAATGATGCGCAACCCGCCCAGAGCCTTGACTTTTTCATGCTCGATCAACCACGCCGCACGCAAACGGGCAATTTGTTCTTCTTGCTCAGCACCGCTCAAAGCTTCATCGGTTTCCACGGCTTGGATGGATTTTTCGATGTTGCCACCCAAGACAATATCTGTCCCTCGGCCGGCCATATTGGTCGCGATGGTGATCATGCCAGGGCTACCCGCTTGTGCCACGATATCCGCTTCACGGGCATGCTGCTTGGCATTGAGAACTTGGTGCGGCAGCTTCGCTTTTTCCAGCAAATCTGCAATGAGTTCAGAATTTTCAATCGATGTGGTCCCCACCAGAACCGGTTGACCACGGTCATGACACTCTCGTATGTCGGCAATTGCAGCGTCGTATTTTTCCTTGGCTGTTTTGTAGACACGATCCAACTGATCTTGGCGCTGGCTCTTTCGGTTGGGTGGAATCACTATGGTTTCGAGACCATAGATTTCCTGAAATTCATAGGCTTCGGTATCGGCCGTCCCCGTCATACCACCTAACTTGCCGTACAACCGGAAATAGTTCTGAAACGTGATGGATGCCATGGTCTGATTTTCAGCCTGGATGTTCACACCCTCTTTGGCCTCGACCGCCTGATGCAGGCCATCGCTCCAGCGTCGACCGCTCATCAATCGTCCAGTGAACTCATCCACAATGATGATCTCACCCTCTTGAACCACATAATGCTGATCTCGATGGTACAAGTGATTGGCACGCAATGCGGCCATTAAATGGTGCATCAAGCCAATGTTGGCCGGGTCGTAAAGGCTGGCATTTTCCGGAATCAGACCCATACTTGACAGGATTTTTTCGGCATTTTCATGGCCGTCTTCCGTCAAATAAATCTGATGGGATTTTTCATCCACGGTGAAGTCACCAGGCGTAATGATGCCCTCCCCCGTTCGCGGATCGGCTTCTCCTTCTTGGCGCTTGAGGGATGGGACCACTTGGTTCATGGCCAAGTATTGGGCAGTATGGTCCTCCGCCTGCCCGCTGATGATCAAGGGGGTGCGTGCTTCGTCGATCAGGATTGAATCGACCTCGTCCACAATGGCGTAGTTCAATCCACGCTGTACACGGTCAGCCGTTTCGTACACCATGTTGTCACGCAGGTAATCAAAACCGTACTCATTGTTGGTGCCGTAGGTAATATCTGAACGGTAAGCGGCCTGTTTTTCTTCTCGAGGCAACTGGGGCAAATTGATGCCTACAGACAAGCCCAAAAAGTTATACAGACGTGCCATCCACTTGGCATCACGATTGGCCAGATAATCGTTGACGGTGACAACGTGAACACCTTTGTCAGTTAAGGCATTGAGGTAGACAGGCAGTGTGGCCGTCAGCGTTTTGCCTTCGCCCGTGCCCATTTCGGCAATTTTTCCATTGTGCAAGGCAATACCACCGACCATTTGCACGTCAAAGTGACGCATCTTCATGGCACGTTTGGAGCCCTCACGCACCACAGCAAAGGCTTCCGGCAAGATCGCGTCCAGCGTTTCTCCTGCGGCCACTCGGTCTTTGAATTCTTGCGTTTTGGCTCGCAATTGCTCATCGCTCAAACCTTCGAGGCTGGGCTCAAGGGCATTGATACGTTCGACCGTCTTGCGGTATTGTTTGATCAGGCGGTCATTGCGACTGCCGAAAATTTTAGTGAGGAAATTGGTAGCCATGTCTGCACGATCTGCACAACCCCAAGGGCATGCTGTAAGACCGGAATTCCTGTCTGTTGGGTGTGACTAAAGATAAGGGTGACAGTCGCCAAATACAAGGGTCTCGAATAAATCAAAAACACCTGCGGATGGAACACCATCAAACCCCAGCATTTTACCCTCACGCCCAACGTCTAATCACTGATAATTCGGATTATCCCCAGCACATACCCAATGAGAAGACACAACCAAGCCCAATCATTGCTGCAAGCGGCGCAAGACTCTCCCACACTGGCGCAATTAACGTCGCTGATGCAGGAATCGACGCGACGGTTGCGATCACTTGATTCTTTGATACCCCCCAACTTGCGCACAGCCCTCCAAGCCGGCCCCATTGAGGGGTCAGATTGGTGCATCTTGGTCAGTAGCAATGCAGCGGCAGCCAAACTGAGGCAAATGGTGCCAGCCATGCAAGCGCATTTAAAAAGCAAGGGGCACGACGTTCAAACTATTCGGCTGAAAGTTTTATCGTTGTAACCGCTATTGAGGAGTTGCAGCATTTCGAGCTCCCATAAAAAAACCCGCAGCATTTGCATGTGCGGGTTTAAAAAACTCTAAGAGTTTGTTGATTTGGTGCCGCTTGTCGGATTCGAACTGACGACCTACCGCTTACAAGGCGGGTGCTCTACCAACTGAGCTAAAGCGGCAACGGTCTGTATTCTAACTGCAACTACGGGGCATTTAAGCTCAAAAAAGAATTATTTGATGCGCGTCAGCGTAGGTCGCGGCGCAGGATTTGGTGTCGATGAAACATCAGTTTCATCTGCTTTGCTGGCAACAGGAACTGCTGCCAGACCTGCGGAGGTCGCCTCAATGGTTTTCACCGCTTCAACAGGCTGAGCCGTTCGTTCTGCACGATTCACTGGGAAGGCCATACCCTGCCCATTCTCTCGCGCATAAATCGCCATGACACGGTCCATGGGCACCATGATGTCGCGGGGTTTTCCACCAAAGCGTGCTTTGAATTCAATGAAGTCATTGCCCAGCTTTAAAGAGCTTGTGGCATCAAAACTCACATTCAAAACAATCTCACCATCTTTCACATACTCGCGCGGCACTTGAACAGTTTCGTCCACCATCACGGCCACATAAGGCGTAAAACCGTTGTCTGTGCACCACTCATACAAAGCCCTGACCAGGTAAGGGCGAGTAGATGGGGATTCTTCGGGGTTCATGAACACCTCAAACGTCTTTTCAGGTGGGTGGCTTGATTACTTGCGCATGACCTTTTCGGAAGGCGTCAGTGCTTCGATATAGGCTGGACGAGAAAAGATACGCTCTGCATATTTCAGCAAGGGTGCCGCATTTTTGCTCAAATCGATGCCGTAATAATCTAAGCGCCAAAGCAAAGGGGCAATCGCCACGTCAAGCATCGAAAAATTATCACCCAGCATGAACTTGTTCTTCAAAAACACGGGCGCCAATTGCGTCAAGCGGTCACGAATGTGGGCACGTGCTTTTTCCAGCGCTTTGTCATTGCCTTTTAAAGCACGATTTTCCAAAGTCACCACATGCGTAAAGAGTTCCTTCTCAAAGTTGAGCAAGAACAAACGCACACGTGCGCGATCCACTGGATCACCAGGCATCAATTGAGGGTGCGGAAATCGCTCATCAATATACTCATTGATGATATTGGATTCGTACAGAATCAGATCCCGCTCGACCAATATGGGAACTTGTCCATACGGATTCATCACATTGATGTCTTCCGGCTTGTTGTACAGATCGACGTCACGGATTTCAAAATCCATGCCTTTTTCAAACAACACAAAGCGGCAACGATGAGAAAAAGGGCAGGTTGTTCCTGAATAAAGCACCATCATGGCGAAGACTCCTAAAATCAAAAAAGAGTGGGAAGCCAAATGGCTGGCTTACCCACTCCATACTGCCCGAACTGAACAGCCGGGCATCGAAGGTTTACTTGATGTCTTTCCAGTACGCCGCATTCAGACGCCAAGCGATGAATGTGAAGAAAGTCAAGAAGATCAAAACCCACACACCAATACGCACGCGGCTATTTTGTGAGGGTTCCGCCATCCATTGCAAATAGTTGACCAAGTCACCCACTGCATGGTCGTATTGCAAAGGCGTCATTGCACCCGGCTTGGCTTGTTCCCAACCTTTGAAGACATGCACTTCATGTCCATGCTCTTCAACCGTGTCGTACACAGGACGACGCTCTCCTTGAAGTTCCCACAGCACATTAGGCATGCCGACGTTAGGGAAAGCCAAGTTGTTCCATCCGGTTGGTTTGGTGTCGTCGCGGTAGTAAGTACGCAGATAGGTGTACAAATAATCCGCACCGGTGCCACCATGACCAGAGCGCGAACGGGCCACCAAGGTCAAGTCGGGAGGGTTTGCACCGAACCACTGCGCAGCTTGCTTGGGATCGATCGCCGAACGCATGGTGTCACCGACCTTGTCGGTCGTGAACAACAAGTTGTCTTTGATTTGCTGTTCGGTCAAACCGATATCTTTCAATCGATTGAATCGCATGAAAGATGCAGAGTGACAGTTCAAGCAGTAATTGACAAACAACTTGGCGCCGTTTTGCAATGAAGCCAGATCGTTTGTTTTGACTGGGGCTTTGTCCCAGGTGATACCGCCTGAAGAAGCTTGTACACCACCGATCAGGCTCAATGTCAAAGCCAATCCAGCGGTCAGTTTTTGAATCATTTTCATTTTCGAGTCTCTCCAGGGCTTAGTGCGCAACAAACGTCACACGATCTGGCACTTGTTTGGGCGTGCCCAACTGGCTCCACCAAGGCATGAGCAAGAAGAAACCAAAATAAAACAGGGAGCCAACTTGGGATACACGCTCACCAATGGGTGAAGGTGGTTGCACACCCAAATAGCCCAAGATCAAGAAGTTGATCACGAACACGCCGTACATGTATTTGTGCCAATCAGGACGGTAACGGATCGACTTGACCGGGCTGTTGTCCAGCCAAGGCAAGAAGAACAAGATCACGACAGCGCCTCCCATGACGACCACACCCCAGAATTTGGCGTCAATCGAAAGCATGAGCAAGGACAAGACTACCGCACCACCGATCACGATGGCTTTGAGCAACGAAGGCAATTTACCTTTGAGCACTGCCAAAGCGGCACCACCGACCACGCATGCGATCAAGGCGTACATCATCTCGCTGGTGATGGCACGCAACATCGAATAGAAAGGCGTGAAATACCACACCGGGGCGATGTGCAAAGGCGTCTTCAAAGGATCGGCTGGAATGAAGTTGTTGTACTCCAAGAAGTAGCCACCCAACTCAGGTGCAAAGAACACGATGGCGGTGAACACCATCAGGAACAAGCTGACAGAATAAATGTCGTGTACCGTGTAGTAAGGGTGAAATGGAATGCCATCCAGAGGGTGGCCGTGGGCGTCCTTGGGCGCGTTCGGGCCCTTGATTTCCACACCATCAGGGTTGTTGGAGCCTACTTCGTGCAAAGCAATAATGTGCGCCACCACCAAGCCTAAAAGTACCAATGGAACAGCGATCACATGGAAGCTGAAGAATCGGTTCAAAGTGGCATCACCCACTACAAAGTCACCACGGATCAGCAAGGCCAAATCGGGACCAATGAACGGGATGGCCGAGAACAAGTTCACGATCACCTGAGCGCCCCAATAGGACATTTGGCCCCATGGCAACAAATAACCCATGAAGGCTTCAGCCATCAAGCACAGGAAGATCGCGCAACCAAATACCCAGACCAGCTCGCGCGGCTTGCGGTAACTGCCGTAAATCAGGCCGCGAAACATGTGCAGATACACCACCACAAAAAACGCAGATGCCCCTGTGGAGTGCATGTAGCGAATCAACCATCCCCAAGGGACATCGCGCATGATGTACTCGACCGAGGCAAAGGCCACGGCAGGGGCGCCGATAATGCCGCCCACAGGGTTGGCATCGGGTTTGTAATGCATCACCAAAAAGATGCCGGTCAAAATTTGGATGACCAGAACCAACAAGGACAAGGCACCAAAAACATACCAAAAATTCAAGTTTTTGGAAGCGTAGTACTCGCTCATGTGGGCTTTGAACAGCTCCGTTGCCGGAAAGCGGTTGTCCACCCAGTTCATCAACTTGGCACCAGCGGAGGCGTTAGGAGAGATTTCTTTGAATTCAGCCATGGTTTTCTGCCTTAAGCCTTCTTGTCTTCACCGACCAACAATTTGGTCTCTGAGAGGTACATATGGGGAGGCACTTCCAGATTGTCCGGCGCAGGTTTATTTTTGAATACGCGGCCAGCCAAATCAAAAGTCGAGCCATGGCAAGCGCAGAGAAAACCACCTTGCCAGTCATCAGGCAACGATGGCTGGGGGCCTGCACTGAGCCTGTCACCTGGTGAGCAGCCCAAGTGGGTACAAATGCCGACGGCCACCATGAATTCCGGCTTGATGGAGCGATGTCCATTCTTGGCGTATTCGGGCGTAGGATAGGCACTTCTGGCTGATTGAGGATCGGCCAACTGAGCTTCTGACTTCTTCAAAGCTTCGACTTGCTCGGTCGTTCGGCGGATGATCCAAACGGGCTTGCCGCGCCACTCCACTGTCTTTTTTTCTCCGGGTTTGATGTCCGAAATATCGACCTCCACCGCAGCGCCTGCGGCTTTCGCCCGCTCTGAAGGCTGAAAACTGCTGATGAAGGGGGTGGCGACAAATCCGGCGCCTACGGCACCTGCACCAACGGAGGCAATCAGCCAGGTCCGCTTGCTGCTGTCGACTGGGGTGTCACTCATGGGAATCCTCTAGCAAGTCTGTATCAGGGTTAACCTAGGATTGTAGCTGAGTGAAAGATGCCTTCCACAGACCTCCGAGGCAAAAGAAAATAGGAGCTTTTCAGTTACATTAGCATTTTTAACTATTTAAGATGCATTTATGACGATTGCAAAAGAATTTAAAGAGTTTGCATTGAAAGGCAATGTGATCGATTTGGCCGTCGGCGTCATCATTGGTGGGGCCTTCGGGAAAATTGTGGATTCGATTGTTAGCGACTTGATCATGCCCTTGGTGAGTCGCGTCTTTGGTGGGCTTGATTTCTCCAATTACTACCTGGCCTTGTCAGGCCAAGTTGCAGGGCTTTCATTGGTTGAAGCCAAAAAAATGGGCGCCGTATTTGCCTATGGCAGCTTCATCACCGTGGCCATCAATTTTGTAATTCTGGCGTTCATTATCTTCATGATGGTCAAACAGATGAATCGCATGCGCCGCCAAGATGAACCCGCGGTGCAAGCGCCTGCAGTTACGCCTGAAGACGTGTTGCTGCTGCGCGAGATTCGCGACAGTCTGCGCAAGTAAATATCAGGCGCGGTGCGCCACGAGCGTTCGCGCCATACAGATCGCCTCCAACATGCTGGAGGCATCAGCAACACCTTGGCCTGCGATATCAAAGGCGGTCCCATGGTCAGGACTCGTGCGAACAAATGGCAACCCCAAGGTCACATTAACACCGTCTTCAAGGCCCATGTATTTCACAGGAATCAACCCTTGGTCATGGTACATGGCAATCACAACATCAAACTCGCATGCGCGTCCTAAAGGACTCCTGGCGCGCATGAATACAGTGTCGGGTGCAATTGGGCCCTGTACATTCATACCTTGGGCCCGCGCCATGGCCACGGCGGGTTCAATGATGTCGATTTCTTCACGACCGAACAAACCACCTTCGCCAGCATGCGGATTCAAGCCTGCCACAGCAATACGTGGCGATCGCCCCAAGGTGGCTTGCAAAGCTTCATGGGTAATGCGAATTGTCTCCAACACATTGGGCAAAGTCACGGCCTCTATCGCCTGCCTCAAGGACACATGAATACTGACCAAGACGGTGCGCAATTCTTCGTTCGCCAACATCATCCGCACAGGAACTTCAGCTACAGGCTTTTTCATGAATTCAACCGCCTCAGCCTGTAGCAACTCTGTATGACCCGGGTAGCGATCGTAAGGAAAACCTGCAACAGACAGCGCCTCTTTGTGCAAAGGCGCAGTGACAATTGCGCCTATATCTCCCTGTAAGGCTGAACGCGCCGCCCAGAATACGCAGTCCCCTGCCGCCTTACCGGCTTCTGCGCAGATCTGCCCCCAAGGCAATACCGACATCGCTGAAATGACCTGTAGCACAGGAATACAGCGCGGCGGAACATACAAAGCCTCTGAAGCTTGTTCGATCTCAACCACGGGCCACCGTTGCGAAGCCCCGTGAACAGCCAGAACTGCGCGCCGCACCACCCCGACATCGCCCACCACAAAAGCCCCCTGCGTTGCTTGAGGATCTTGCGCAAAAGCTTTGACAATGATTTCGGGGCCAATACCGCAAGGGTCGCCCATCGTGATCGCCAAAATTTTTCGAATGTTTGCAATCGAGGAAGTGTCTGTCATGAGATTTCAGGCGGGATTGTCGATGTCAATGAATTGATGTGCCACGCCTAAGCTTTGCGCCACGTGCGAAGCCACAGCCTGAGCCCCATACCGCTCGGTGGCATGATGACCGCAAGCGAGGAAGGCGACCCCCATTTCATGGGCGTAATGCATTTGGGGCTCTGAAATTTCACCGGTTAAAAATACATCCACACCGGCGGCAATGGCTTCTTCAAAATACCCCTGCGCACCCCCACTACACCAAGCCAAACGTCGAATCTCCCGCCCGACAGGATCGATGCAAATCACATGCCGACCCAGCGTGTGGGCTACGTGATCAGCCAATTGCTGCGCATTCTGAAAGGCTTGCGTTCCCACCTGACCAAGGCAAGCCAGCTTTTGCTCACCAAACCAGTCCGTAATTTCAAAACCCAAGATCTGCCCCAACTGCGCGTTGTTTCCCAACGTCGGGTGGGCATCCAATGGCAAATGGTAAGCCCAGACATTGATGTCATGCGCCAGCAGCAACTTCAAACGCTCTCGCATCCAGCCCACAACGCGACCGTCCTGTCCGCGCCAAAAAAGCCCATGGTGAACCAAAATGCCATCCGCTTTCAAATCAATAGCGGCTTCAATCAAGGCTTTGCTGGCAGTCACACCTGAAACCAGCTTATGAACATTCGCGCGTCCTTGCACTTGCAAGCCATTTGGCCCGTAATCCTTAAAACGATCAGGTTGTAACAGTGCATCAAAGGCCGCTGTGAGTTGTTTGGCTTCGGTCATAGCTTGAGAATAGAGGATCTGCCCTTATTGTGAGTGATGTTGAGGCAATTAGTGCGTACAGTTTTCGCTGCATCCCCGACAATGGACTTATGAAACGATTTTGGCTTTTATTTTCTCAAACCGTGACGCTGTTGCTTGCGGTGATTTTTGTGGTCTCCACTTTGAAGCCCCAATGGCTCCTGTTTGCGCCACATTCGACGCGTCAAGTCACCTTGCTGGAGGCGCCCTCAAGCGCCACACAACAAAGACCCGCAGGCAGTCTGAGTGAGGCCGCACGCATTGCTTCACCCTCAGTCGTCAGCATTAACACAAGTAAAAATGCGAAGCCACGTCGTAAAGGAGATCCTTGGTTTCATTTTTTTAACGGTGACCCCGACGATCAGGACTTATCAGGACTGGGCAGCGGTGTCATTGTCAGTCCGCAAGGCTATATCCTCACCAACAATCACGTCGTTGAAGAGGCTGACGGGATTGAGGTTGTCTTGCACGATGGGCGCAAAGCCACAGCCAAAGTCATTGGCGTTGACCCGGACACCGACTTGGCCTTGCTGAAAATCGAATTAGACAAACTGCCAGCCATCGTTTTAGGCAACACAGAAAACTTACTGGTAGGCGATGTGGTTCTGGCCATCGGTAACCCATTTGGGGTGGGGCAAACCGTGACTTCAGGCATCGTGAGCGCCCTGGGCCGCAACCATTTGGGTATCAATACTTTTGAAAATTTCATCCAAACTGACGCCGCCATCAATCCTGGAAATTCCGGTGGTGCTCTGGTGGATGTGAGGGGACATTTGCTGGGCATCAATTCGGCCATTTATTCCCGCTCTGGCGGCAGCATGGGCATCGGTTTTGCCATCCCCGTATCAACCGCTAAAAACATCATGGACAGCCTGCTCAAAGACGGCAAAGTCACCCGCGGTTGGCTCGGTGTGGAGCCGGTCGAACTCTCCCCAGAATCAGCCCAGGCCTTTGGAGTCGTCCCCGATGGCCCATCAGGCCAGTTGCCTCAGGGCGTCATGATTTCGGGTGTTTTGCAAAATGGACCGGCTGCCAAGGCGGGCCTCAAGCCCGGTGATGTGATCACACAGGTCTCTTCGCATCAGGTGCGAAATGTTGCTGAACTGCTCAGCCAGGTCGCCACGCTTCAACCGGGAACCGCTTCGACGCTTCGGATATTAAGGGGAAATAAGGTGCTGGAATTGATGGTCAACCCGGGAACACGCCCACTGAGCCCAGCAAACAAGCCCCGATAAAGAAGCCATGCGTTTGCGCTAGTCCGGCTCGACAGGTGCCTGCGTGTGCTTGATGAAAACTTGTGCAGCCCAAATGCCCAACTCATACAAAATACACATCGGAATGGCCAAAGCCAACTGCGAGACCACATCGGGAGGTGTGACGACAGCAGCGATCACAAAAGCCAGCACCACAAAGTAGCCGCGAAACTCCTTGAGTTTTTCTATACTGACCACATTCATCCGCGCCAAGACCACCACGGCAATCGGCACTTCAAAGGTCATGCCAAAGGCCAAGAACATGGACAACACGAAACCCAGGTAGGCCTCAATGTCAGGCGCAGCAGTGATACTTTTGGGCGCAAAGCTCTGGATGAATTTGAACACCTGGCCAAACACAAAGAAATAACAGAACGCTACACCCATGAAAAACAAGACGGTGCTGGAAATGACCAAGGGCATGACCAATTTTTTCTCGTGTGCATACAGCCCAGGGGCAATAAACGCCCAGACTTGGTAAAGCACCACGGGCAAAGCAATCAAAAACGATGCCATCATCAAAATTTTGAGGGGCACCATGAAGGGGGAAATCACCGAGGTGGCAATCAAGGTCGCACCTTTTGGCAAATTAGCCACCAAAGGTTGCGCCAAAATATCGTAAAGGGCAGCAGGCCCAGGGTAGAGCGCTAAAACCAACGCAGCGACGCCCACTGCAATCAGGGCGCGCACCAACCGGTCGCGCAGCTCCATCAAGTGAGTGACAAATGGCTGTTCAGTGCCTGCGAGTTCGTCTTCAGGGGGGGTCGGCGTTTCAGACATGAATCAATTCAAAGGCTTGGGTCGATAACGAGCGACCCGCGCCGCACCAGACAAAGCCCGTGTGCGTGTTCCGCTTTTAGATTTGTACCACTGTGGCATGGCCGTTTGTTTAAGGCGCCACTTTTTACCCGGATGTTTGTAACTCGGAGGGGGTGGCTCCCAAGGTTTGACGGCTTCATCGCCCATCACACCGGCAGTCGTTTCGTTCCAATCTTTCTCAAAGTCAATGGCCGAGGACTGGACAGACTGCTCAACGCCTCGCGCTGCATCCTCCATCGTCTCTTTCATTTTTTTGAGTTCGTCCAGGTCCATCGAACGATTGACCTCGGCCTTCACATCAGCCACGTAGCGTTGTGCTTTGCCCAGCATTGACCCTAAGGTACGTGCCACACGAGGTAACTTCTCGGGGCCAATGACAATCAATGCCACCACACCAATGAGCGCTATTTTAGAAATCCCTAAATCGAGCACAGCATCCGTTCAGACAAATTCAATTCAAGACTTGGTCTTGGCTTCGACATCGATGGTATTTTTATCGGCAACAGCCGCATTGGCCACTTGGCCCGCAGGTTTGTCTTCAGTCGGTGGCACGCTACCGTCTTTCATACCGTCTTTAAAACCTTTGACGGCACCACCTAAATCGGAACCCATGTTCCTGAGCTTTTTGGTGCCGAAAACCATCACTACGATCAACAGAACAATCAGCCAATGCCAAATGGAAAAGGAACCCATGAAATTCTCCTAACAATCTACGATGATTCTAAGTGGGAAGTGGACACATTCTGAACCTAAAGCGCCAAGCACCCTGTGAATTGAGGAATTATCCCCGCATCCAAGGTCGGGGGCCGCCCATAACGTGCCAGTGCAGATGGAGCACCTCCTGCCCGCCCTCTTTCCCCGTGTTGGTCGCAATGCGGTATCCCCCTTCAGGATAAGGCCGGCAACCATTGTCGAGGGCCAATTGAGGCAATAAAGTCAGCAAGTGACCCAGTAACGGCGCATCTGCAGCCGTAACTTGCGCCATGGAGGGGATATGCAGCTTGGGCACCACCAAAAAATGCACGGGCGCCCAAGGGGCAATGTCATGAAAAGCAAAAACATGCTCGTCCTCATACACCTTGCGTGAAGGGATTTGACCGGCAATTATTTTGCAAAAAACGCAATTCGAATCTGTCATCTCAGGCTTCATCATTCAAGTCCTCATTCATTCGCCAGCACGTTCCCGTGCCTGAACTTTGCGCAAGGCTTTTTCTTCCAAGCCACTCAGGCCTTCACGGCGTGACAATTCGGCCACAACATCAGCAGGGCTCAGATCGTAATGGGCCAAAGCAATCATGCAGTGGAACCACAAATCAGCCACCTCGCCCACCAGTTTAGATTTGTCGCCGCCATGGTCCACATCTTTCGCGGCCATCACGGTTTCGGTGGCTTCTTCGCCTATCTTTTTCAAAAAGGCATCGGGGCCTTTGTACAGCAGGCGGGCCACATAGCTTTTTTCAGGGTCGCCACCATTTGCAGGCTTGCGAGCCTCAATGACTTGCGCCAGACGCGCCAGAGAATCCACAGCATTCATGGCGTTCACTTGTAAATGGTTTCGGGGTCTTTGAGCACCGGCGCGGCCACTTGCCATTGGCCGTCCTCAAAGCGCTGGTAAAAACAACTGTGCCGGCCAGTGTGGCAGGCAATGCCCGGTTCGTGCCCGAGTTGCGTCACCGTCAGCAACAACACGTCATTGTCGCAATCGAGGCGGATGTCGTGCACGGTCTGCACATGACCGGACTCCTCGCCCTTGAACCACAGCTTGCCCCTTGAGCGACTGAAGTACACAGCGCGTTGGAGCTCGGCCGTCTTTTGCAAAGCCTCACGGTTCATCCAGGCGAACATCAACACGTCGCCAGAGTCTTTTTCTTGGGCGATGACCGGCACCAAGCCTTTGTCGTCCCATTTGATGTTGTCGAGCCAATTCATAGGGGTGATCTTAAGACATATGGGTATGAATTAACTATTGCGTCATCCCATCAAGGCAAACATGATTTTGAGTATGCTTTTTACAAGCGCACAGGTATCCCGCGCTCCCGCATCCGCTCTTTGGCCTGCTGCACCGTGTATTCACCGTAGTGGAAGATGCTCGCGGCCAGCACGGCATCAGCGCCGCCGAGGCTCACGCCGTCGGCCAGGTGGTCGAGGTTGCCCACACCGCCAGACGCAATCACGGGCACGCTCACGGCGTCGCTCACCGCGCGGGTCAGTGGCAGGTCAAAGCCGCTTTTGGTACCGTCGCGGTCCATGCTGGTGAGCAAGATTTCTCCTGCACCGTACTCGGCCATCTGCTGGGCCCAGGCCACGGCGTCCAGGCCCACGTTTTTGCGGCCGCCATGGCTGTACACGTCCCAGCCCGGCCCCATGGGCAGGCCATTCGCGCCGATGCGCTGTTCGTCTTCGGGTGAACGGCGTTTGGCGTCTATGGCCACCACGATGCACTGCGCGCCGTATTTGGCCGAGGCTTCGCGGATGACTTGCGGGTTGGCAATCGCGGCAGAGTTGAAACTGGTTTTATCGGCGCCTGCGTTGAGCAGGCGGCGCACATCGTCGACGGTGCGCACACCGCCGCCCACGGTCAGCGGAATGAACACTTGTGAAGCCACGGCCTCGATGATGTGCAGGATCACGTCGCGCCCATCGCTGGTGGCGGTGATGTCCAGAAAAGTTAACTCATCAGCGCCCTGCTCGTTGTAGCGTGCGGCGATTTCCACCGGGTCACCGGCGTCGCGCAACTCAACAAAGTTGACGCCCTTGACGACCCGACCACCGGTCACATCGAGGCAAGGGATGATGCGTTTGGCGAGCATAAAGTTCCAGTAATTCAGGTGCGATCTTGTGAACGGGGGTCTTGCAAAACCGTCAAACGCTGCCACCCTTGCCAAGTGGCCTGTGGTGATACTTTCACAGGTGAATCCACTTGCGCCGCTTCAACACAGAGCATATGTTCATAACCGTTTTCAGGCATATCCCGCATTTCTCTACATTTTTCAGCACCAGGGTTCCAGACCACGCTGTTGAGCCAGGTTTCGCTTTGCTCGATTTGCAATCGGTTCGCGCCATCTTGCAATAACAAGGGTCGGGCTGAAGCGGCGTACACGCGATCGAATTCACCCTCAAAGCTCAACTCATTCGGGGCATGAGAGTGCGCGTTGGTCAATGCGTCCCATTCGGCTTGACCTTGCAAACCCAGCAATCGGGTTTGCGCAATGTCATCTACCGCCAGATACGTGTGTAAGGCACCGGTCATCTCCAGAGCTTGGTGATCACGATTGATAATTTTGAGCGTCATCATGAGGCTGCGGGGGGTCAAATCGATGATGAGTTGAGCTTCAAAGGCCACAGACCAATGTTCGCGCGTAGCGGGGCTGTCCGTCAAAATCAACGTCAAGGTGACGCCTTCTGCGGTGGGCTCTGTGGCCTTCACTGTCCATGGCAAATTGCGCGCAAACCCGTGCTTGGGCAGGTTACCGCGCTGGTTGAATTGAGGGAAACAAACCGGCACGCCACCCCGAATGGCCGCATGTCCATCCATCACGCTGCGCGGGCTGAGGAACAAACGCTCACGGTCTTGGGATACCCACGACACCACATGGGCGCCGTGCAAAGCGACTTTCAGCTCGTCGCCACAAGGCAAGCTGAGCCTGCAAACCGGCAAACCCAAATAAGTTTCAACCATTGAGTTCGTCAGCGCGGGCTTGTGCCAATGCAAAATCCAAATCGCCAGAATAAATAGCACGTCCGCAGATCACGCCCTCGACGCCTTCGTCTTCGACGGCGCACAATTGCTCGATGTCGGCCATGTTGGACAAGCCCCCGGAAGCAATCACGGGAATGGTCAGGGCTTGAGCCAATTTCACGGTCGCCTCGATGTTGATGCCACTGAGCATGCCGTCGCGACCGATATCGGTATAAATGATGGACTCAACGCCCCAATCTTGAAACTTTTTGGCCAGGTCAACCACCTCGTGGCCCGTCAGTTTGCTCCAGCCATCGGTGGCGACTTTGCCTTCTTTGGCATCAAGTCCCACAATAATGTGGCCGCCAAACGCGGTGCAGGCATCGCGTAAAAATCCAGGGTTTTTAACGGCTGCGGTACCAATGATGACGTAGCGCAGGCCGCTGTCAATGTATTTTTCGATGGTGTCCAAATCCCGAATTCCACCGCCAAGCTGGACCGGAATGTCATCACCAACAGCTTTGAGAATGGATTTGATGGCAGCAAAATTTTGTGGTTTGCCTGCAAATGCGCCATTCAAATCGACCAGGTGCAAACGACGCGCCCCCTTTTCGAGCCAGCTTCGGGCCATGGCCGCGGGGTCTTCGCCAAAGGTGGTCGATTGGTCCATATCGCCCTGTTTGAGGCGAACACAGTGGCCGTCTTTAAGGTCAATAGCGGGGATGAGAATCATGGCAATGTCAATGCAGTGAAAAGAAAAAGGCAACTCTTAAAAGATTCAAGGCTGCCAGTGGAGGAAATTACGGTACAAGGCCAATCCTTGGGCCGCGCTTTTTTCAGGATGAAACTGGGTAGCAAAGATGTTATCGCGTGCAAGCGCTGATGCAAAGTGCCCACCGTAATCGGTTTGGCCCGCCGCATGCAAGGGATTAACCACCTTGGCATAAAAACTGTGAACGAAATAGTACCAACTTCCATCTTCAATGCCAGCCCACAAGGGATGCACAGCTTGTGTTTGCCATACCTGGTTCCAACCCATTTGAGGCACTTTGAAGCGGGTGCCATCCGGTTGAAGGCGACCGCGTAAATCGAATTTGATCACATCGCCAGGAATCAGGCCCAAGCCTGGCGTATTGCCCTCGGCACTGTGGTCAAGCAACATTTGCATACCCACGCACACACCAAAAAGTGGTTTGCTGCTTGCAGCCTCCCTTACGGCCTCCATCAACCCTGACTCCCGTAATTCTCGCATGCAGTCAGGCATTGCGCCTTGCCCTGGCAAGACGACCCTGTGCGCATTGCGCACCACTTGGGGGTCGGAAGTGACTGTGACTTCAGCATGATCGACCCTGGAGGCGGCATGGATCACTGCCTGGGCCACTGAGCGTAAGTTGCCCATGCCGTAATCCACCACAGCAACACGATTGACGCTCATCTTCAGAGTGATCCCTTTGTCGAAGGGATCACGCCAGCCGAACGGGGGTCCAGTTCCAGCGCTGCACGCAGCGTGCGGCCAAAGGCCTTGAAAATGGTTTCACACTGATGGTGTGCATTGACGCCCTTGAGGTTGTCAATATGCAAGGTCACCAAGGCATGGTTCACAAAGCCTTGAAAAAACTCAAACACCAACTGCGTGTCCAAAGAACCCAACATGCCCGAGGTGAAATGCACATCCATTTGCAGGCCGGGACGGCCCGAAAAGTCGACCACCACACGGCTCAACGCTTCATCGAGCGGTACGTAGGCATGTCCATACCGACGAATCCCTTTTTTATCGCCCACTGCTTTGGCAACGGCTTGGCCCAAGGTGATGCCGATGTCTTCTACAGTGTGGTGGCCATCGATGTGCAAATCACCTTCACAGCTAATGTCCAGGTCAATCAATCCATGACGCGCAATTTGGTCGAGCATGTGGTCCAGAAAACCGATGCCTGTAGACAACTTGGACAGTCCGGTGCCGTCCAGGTTCAGGGCGACGCGGATCTTCGTCTCGGCCGTTTGGCGAGTGACTTCGGCGGTGCGGGTCATAGTGCGTCCTTCAGAGCCAGCAAAAGTTGATTGTTTTCAGAGTCTGCCCCCACCGTCAAGCGCAGACAGTTGTTCAATAAGGGGTGCAATTTGGACACATTCTTGACCAAAATCCCCTGGGCTTTGAGCTTCTCAAAGGTTTGGGCTGCATCTGTGACGCGCACCAGAATCATATTGGCTTCGCTCGGAAAGGGTTGAACACCCGAAAAAGCGGCCAAAGCGCGTTGCAATAAATCGCGCTGGCGGCGCAACGCTTTGGCTTGATCGGCAAACACTTCTGCATAAGACAACGCAAAAAGACCGCACTCATAATTGAGCACGCTGATGTTGTAGGGCGGGCGAACTTTGTCGATCTCGGCTATCAGGGCCTTGGGGCCCATCATGTAACCCAATCGAACACCGGCCAAACCAAATTTGCTCATGGTGCGCATCAACAGCACATGGGGGTGCTTGACCATGCGGTCCTTGTAACTTTGGCTAGAAAAGGGCTGGTAGGCTTCGTCCATGACCACCAAGCCACCTTGCAGACCTTGCGCAATGACGATCTTTTCAATGCTCTCATCATTCCACAAATTACCCGTTGGATTGTTGGGGTATGCGAGGTAGACGATGGAGGGCTTGTGCGCGGCAATGGCGTCCAGCATGGCCGCTTCATCGAGTTCAAAATCAACGGTCAATGGCACACCGTGAAACTCCAGGCCTTGGAGTTGTGCACTCATGGCGTACATCACAAAACCAGGCACAGGCGCCAAGATGGAGGCCCCAGGAACATCACATGCCAAAGCTAGGAGGGAAATCAATTCATCTGATCCATTGCCCAGCATGATGTCGTAGCCTTCGGGCATGCCGGCATGGGCAGCGAGTGCACGTCGCAGATCATTGACTCGGCCATCGGGGTAACGGTTCAAAGCCAAGGCACCCAAGCGTTCTCCCAAAGCCTTTTGCAACTCAGGCGGCAAGCGATACGGATTTTCCATGGCGTCGAGTTTGACCATGCCCACCGAATCCTGAATGGCATAGGCGTGCATAGACTGAACATCTTGCCGAATTCTGCTCATGAGTTGAGGGCTGACGGTCATGGGGTATCTCTCATGGGTGGCACAGGGTTCAAGCGCAATTCAGCAGCACGCGCATGGGCTTGCAGACCTTCGCCATAGGCCAACTCGGCAGCAATACGTCCCAAGGGTTGCGCACCGGCCTCGCTGACTTCAATCAAGCTTGATCGCTTTTGAAAGTCGTAAACACCCAAAGGTGAAGAAAAGCGTGCCGTGCCACTGGTCGGCAACACATGGTTGGGACCAGCACAGTAGTCACCCAGCGATTCGCTGGTGAAGGCCCCTAGAAAAATAGCGCCGGCATGGCGCAACAGCGGCTCCCAACGGTGCGGGTCGCGGCTGGAAACCTCTAGGTGCTCAGGCGCAATGCGGTTGCTGATGGCGCAAGCTTCTTCCATGCTGCGTGTCAGTATCAAGGCGCCCCGGCCGTTCAGCGACTTGGCGATGATGTCCTTGCGCGGCATATCGGGCAGCAGGCGGTCAATCGCTGCTTGCACTTCGTCGATGTACGCCGCATCAGGACACAGCAAAATGCTTTGCGCCAACTCGTCGTGTTCGGCTTGACTGAACAAATCCATGGCCACCCAGTCTGCAGGTGTGGTGCCATCTGCCAAGACCAAAATCTCGCTTGGGCCTGCAATCATGTCAATGCCCACAGTACCAAATACGCGTTTTTTGGCACTGGCCACATAGGCGTTACCGGGGCCCGTAATCTTGTCAACTTTAGGCACGGTCTCTGTTCCGTATGCCAATGCCGCTATGGCCTGTGCGCCGCCAATCGTGAAGGCACGACTGACGCCCGCCACATAGGCGGCGGCCAGAACCAAGGGGTTTTTCGCGCCCTGCGGCGTGGGCACCACCATGATGATCTCTTGCACGCCGGCGACGTGCGCTGGGATCGCATTCATCAATACCGACGAAGGGTAAGCGGCTTTACCACCAGGCACATAAATACCGACGCGGTCCAAAGGGGTGACTTTTTGACCTAACAACGTACCGTCTTCGTCACGGTAAGACCAACTTTCGCCAGACGCTTTTTTTTGTGCTTCGTGGTAACCGCGTACCCGTTGGGCTGCGGCTTGCAAGGCTTCTCGTTGCGCGGTGGGCAATCCGTCAAAGGCTACTTTCAACTCGGCCTGGGTCAATTCAAGAGCGCTCATGCCTTCAACCGTCAGGCCGTCAAAACGCTGCGTGTACGCAAGTACAGCAGCATCACCTCGCAGCTGCACATCACGCAAAATGTCCGCCACGCGCTGCTCAATCTCGGCATCTGTGTCGGCTGACCAGTGCAATCGCATTTTGAAGGCGGCTTCAAAACCCGCTTGTGCGGTGTCCATTTGCAACGGCCTTGCAAGCAAGGTCATGCAGCGTCCTTTTTCACCGCGCCCGCAAAAGCATCGATGATGGCGCGAATTTCTTTTTGCTTGAGCTTGAGCGCCGCTTGGTTGACCACCAAGCGCGAGCTGATGTCCATGATGCGCTCGACTTCAATCAGGTGATTGGCTTTGAGCGTGCTGCCGGTTGACACCAAATCGACGATGGCGTCAGCCAAACCTGTCAACGGCGCCAGTTCCATACTGCCGTAGAGTTTGATCAAATCGACGTGAACACCCTTTTGCGCAAAAAATTCGCGTGCAATCGACGTGTATTTAGTTGCAACTTTCAGGCGCGAACCTGAACGAACCGCACGGGCGTAATCAAAGTCTGCACGCACGGCAACACTCATCCTGCATTTGGCAATATTCAAATCGAGCGGCTGGTACAAGCCCATGCCGCCGTGTTCAATCAGAGTATCTTTGCCCGTCACACCAAGATCAGCGCCGCCGTATTCGACATAGGTAGGTACATCGGTTGCGCGCACCAGCACCACACGCACATGGGTCTGGTTGGTTGTCAAAATTAATTTGCGCGAGGTTTCTGGATCTTCGAGCACCTCGATCCCTGCCGCTTTCAGCAAGGGCAAGGTTTCATCAAAGATCCGTCCTTTGGACAGGGCAAGCGTGATCAAATCAATTCTCCAGACAACACGTCACTTGACGCGCTCAATATCCGCACCAATACTGCGTAACTTTTCTTCCATGCGATCGTAACCTCGGTCCAAGTGATAGATCCGCTCCACCGTGGTCTCGCCTTCTGCGACCAAGCCCGCAATCACCAAGGATGCAGAGGCACGCAAATCTGTGGCCATCACAGTCGCACCCGACAAACTCGGTACGCCGTCTATCACAGACACTTTGCCATCAATCTGAATGTTGGCACCCAAACGTACCAATTCATTGACGTGCATAAATCGGTTTTCAAAAATGGTTTCAGTGACTTTACTGGGCCCCTTGGCGACGCAGTTCAAGGCCATGAATTGCGCCTGCATATCGGTCGGGAAGCCTGGGTACTCGGTGGTCCGGAAACTCTGTGCTTTCAGGCGGCCATTTGATCGCACCCGCAAAAAGTCATCTCCCGCCTCGATCGTAACGCCCGCATCGCGTAGCTTGTCGATCACCGCATCCAGGTGATCTTCACGGGCATGTCGCAAAACAACGTCTCCGCCGGTGGCAGCAACAGCACATAAAAAGGTGCCCGCTTCGATACGATCGGCCACCACTTGGTGGATACAACCGTTCAAGCGCTTGACGCCCTGAATGCGAATTTTGCTGGTTCCGTGACCCTCGATTTTGGCACCCATTTGGATGAGCATTTCAGCCAAATCCGGAATTTCCGGTTCTTGCGCCGCATTCTCCAAAATCGTTTCGCCGTCAGCCAAACTTGCAGCCATCAAAAAGTTTTCTGTTCCCGTTACTGTCACCATGTCGGTGGTGATGTGCGCGCCCTGCAGACGTTGTAGGCCGGGTGCCAGTTGTGCCAGCATATAACCATGTTCAACCCTGATCTGGGCCCCCATAGCCTGAAGGCCTTTGATGTGTTGGTCCACGGGGCGTGAGCCAATGGCACAACCGCCAGGCAAGGACACCTTGGCATGACCGAAACGCGCCAACAAGGGCCCCAAAGCCAGGACCGACGCACGCATGGTCTTGACCAACTCGTATGGGGCCTCTGGATTTTTCAAAGTAGCCGCCATGACTCGAACTGAGCCGTCTTCGGCATGCTCACATGTCACGCCCATATTGCGAATGAGCTTGAGCATGGTCGACACGTCCTGCAGGCGCGGTACATTGCGCAATGTGACTGCCTGCTCGGTCAGCAAGGCAGCACACAGCTCTGGCAAGGTGGCATTTTTTGCGCCCGATATCGTCAACTCTCCATGCAGCTGACAACCACCGCGAATTTTCAGTTTGTCCATTTTTAAATTTGAATTGAGATCACCAAAAAGTGATCATTTGGCCACATGGGCCCATTCGGCTGGCGTGTAGGTTTTCATCGACAAGGCATGTACCTCGTCCGTGTGCATTTTGGCACCCAAGGTGGCATAAACCCTTTGATGACGGGCAATAGCACGTTTACCTTCAAACTCGGCCGAAACCACCACGGCGCTCCAGTGGCGGCCGTCTCCTTCGACGGTCAGATGGGTGCACACCAAACCAGAGGCAATAAAAGATTGAAGTTGTTCAGCAGTCATAGTTTCAGCTTCGGATTTTGTAGCCCGATTGGAGCAGTTTCACTGTCACGGCACTGACCACCAACAACGCAGAACCCACGACCGCCAAACTGATCCAAGGCGAGACATCACTTTGGCCGAAAAAGCCAAAACGGAAACCGTCGATCATGTAGAAAAATGGGTTCAAGTGACTGAGTTGCTGCCAGAAGGGTGGCAAGGAATGAATGGAGTAAAAAACACCCGACAAAAAAGTCATGGGCATGATGACGAAGTTCTGAAATGCGGCCAATTGATCAAATTTTTCAGCCCACAAACCGGCCACCAACCCGAGGGCACCTAACAAGGCCGCACCCAAAACCGCAAACACAATGATCCACAGTGGGGCGACGTAATGCAATGGTGTGAACCATCCTGTCACCAAAAAAACCCCCAAGCCCACAGCCAAGCCGCGGGTCATGGACGATGCCACATAGGCAAAAAACCAACTCCAGTGGGACAAAGGTGTCAGTAAAACAAACACCAAATTACCCATGATCTTGCTCTGAATCAGACTGGATGAACTGTTTGCGAAAGCGTTTTGCAATACGCTCATCATCACCAAACCAGGGACCAAAAAAGCGGTGTAAGGCACGCTGTCATAGACCTTGACGTGATTTTCAAGGACATGCCCAAATATCAACATGTAAAGAACAGCAGTCAAGACCGGCGCCGCAATGGTTTGGAAGCTGACCTTCCAAAACCGAAGTATTTCTTTGTAAAACAGAGTTTGCCAACCGGTCATGATGCAGCTCCTGACATCACTTGCAGGAACACATCTTCTAAATCAGCTTTTCGAATTTCAACGTCTTCTGCGGTCAAGCCAGCCTGCCGAACTGCCGCCAGATACTGCTCGATTTCAATCGCATTTTGTGCGGGAAACTGCACAATTCGACCCGTGATGCGCGCTTTGGCCGCCAATTCGGCAGGGAGCTCAGCATCTACTTTGAATCGCAGAACATTGCTGGAAGCGGACTTGAGCAATTCTGATGTTGTTTCCAGTGCAACAACACTGCCCTGCTTGAGCATGGCCAATCGGCCACATAAAGCCTCGGCTTCTTCAAGGTAGTGGGTAGTGAGTAAGACGGTGTGTCCCTGCTTGTTCAATTTGGCAATGAATTGCCAGAGTGTTTGGCGCAACTCCACGTCCACACCTGCTGTAGGTTCGTCCAGCACGATGACGCGAGGTTTATGCACTAAGGCCTGCGCGACCAAGACACGTCTTTTCATGCCGCCAGAGAGTTGGCGCATGTTGGCGTTGGCTTTATCGGCCAAACCCAAACTGCTCAACAACTCGTCAATCCAGTCGTCATTGTGCTTAACGCCAAAATAACCGGATTGAATTTGCAGGGCCTCACGGACCGAGAAAAAAGGGTCAAAAACCAGCTCTTGAGGCACAACACCCAGCAGTCTTCGGGCTTGGGCATAGTCGGTCTGAACATCGTGGCCATGCACCAATACACGGCCACTGCTGGCAAGTGACAATCCCGCCAAAATACTGATCAGCGTTGTTTTACCTGCACCATTGGGGCCCAACAAGCCGAAAAATTCACCTTCTTCAATGTCAAAACTGACGCCGTCAAGCGCCTTCAATGAAGCCCCACCCTGCGATTTGGCAGGGTAGATTTTGGATACGGATTGGAAAGATAGGGCGGACATGAAAAATGGTTATTTTACGTGCTGCCCGGCACGGAATAAGAAAACTCGTAAATCAATCTCAGTTGTCCGCGCTTTGCAGTAAGTCAGACACGCCGTAGACAACAGCAAGTTGCCGCATTTGATCCGGCATATGGGACACAACAAAAGTCTTTTTTGCAGACAAAGCCTCTCGCCGGCAGGCCAGTAAAACCGCCAACGCTGAAGAGTCAAAACGCGTCAAACGAGAGGCATCGACCGTGATTTGATTTTCGCCTTCCTGACGCAAAGCAACCATCAAACTTTTGAGCCAATCCTGCGCACGCGCATGGGTCAGCTCCATTGGCAATTGCAAAGGTGTCATGGCTTTCATGATTATTTTTTGACCGTGGACTTGTTGCGCTCAGCCAAGCTGCTGATGAGCCCATCGATGCCACCGGTATTGATTTCCTTTGCGAATTGGGATTTGTAGTTTTCAATCAACCAAATACCCATCACATTCAAATCGTAAATCATCCATCCTGCGCCCTCACCCGGTGTTTTTTCCAGTCGGTAATCCAACTGAATAGCATCCCCGCGGCCTTTGACTTCAGTCCGAATAATCAAGTTTTTCTCGTCTACTTCACCCCGCATAGGCTTGAGCTCGATCGTTTGATCGGTCACTTGGCTCATTGCACCCGAATAGGTTCGGACCAAAAGCAACTTGAACTCTTCTTGCAAGCGTTTTTGTTGCTCAGGTGTGGCTTTACGCCAATGAGGCCCTGCAGCCAAAGCAGTCATGCGACGAAAATTAATATGCTGAACAAGCTTGGTGTCCACCAACTGCATGATTTTCCCGACATCACCGCTCTTGAGGCTCTTGTCAGCCTTGACCGCGTCCAGTGTCTCTACAGCAACGCGTTTAATGAAGGCATCTGGCGCTTCGTCCGCAGCTAAACTCGACGTGGCTATCCACAAACTAGACGCCAAAAAAGCGCCCATCAAACTTTGACTGAATTTTTTAAGGTTCATAAACTCTATTTAAAACGGTTTTCGCCCTAGTCTACGCATAAGCACAAAACAAACGTCTATTTTTGTAACGCAATCCATGGCCATTTTTAAAGGCAGACTTCATTTTTTGGACAAGGGTGGCTTTTCAGTTGCATCCTCTGGGTCGTCAAAATCACCTTCAGATGGTGGATCCCCATCGAACTGATCATTTCTGCGCTTTTGCAAATAGGCATCGCGGGTAAAGGTGTAAGGATCCAAAGAGGCCTCTTTCAAAGCGTCAACTACTTTCAGCAAGCTTTCTCGGGTGTTCGTTAATTTCAATCCTAATGCCATGTCACGCTTCTTAGAGCTCGCAGATTGCCGTGATAAGTCACCCTGCATGTCAATGGGTAAAGCAGCTGCGTCGCGAAGTGTTGAGGGACCGAGCAAAGGCAATACGATGTAAGGACCTTGGGGAACGCCCCAATGTCCTAAGGTCAGCCCAAAATCTGCACGATGTCGCTCTATGCCCATGTCGCCGGCAATATCCAATAAACCACCAAAACCAAAAGTCGTGTTCAAGCCTACGCGCAAGGCGGTTTCACCCGTAGCCTTGAGTTTCAGTTGCGCTGCATTGTTGGCCAATGACCAGACATCACTCAAATTGCCAAAAAAGTTGCGTACACCGGTACGTACAAATCCAGGAACCACTTGAGCATAGGTCTGCGCAACAGGTTTAAGCACAGCAGCATCCACCACATCGTTGAAGCCCGTGACCTTGCGATTCATGTTTTCGTAGGGATCGCGAGGATCAGATGCGACTACATTTTGGGTTGCAGCGCAGGCCTGCAAGAGCCCGAAAAGAACAAAAATGGCAAACCAATGCCAATAGGATTTCACTTTGGGTTTCATCCCCATAACATCACAAAACTTCATTTGGCTGCAGTCCCTGACGTCGAAGGCTCAGCGGCTTTGTTGTACAAAAACTGACTGATCAAATTTTCCAAAACAACGGCCGATTGGGTACTTCCGATCTTGTCTCCGGGCGCCAGAAATTTGTCATCAGCACCGGCTTCAATGCCTATGTATTGCTCACCCAATAATCCGCTGGTCAAGATTTTGAGGGAACTGTCTTTGGGAAATGCGTAACGCTTGTCCAAGGCCAAATAAACCCGAGCTTGGTAAGCGCCGTCATCAAAGACGATCGAGTCCACACGCCCCACCACCACGCCAGCACTTTTTACGGCAGCGCCACTTTTCAAGCCCCCAATATTGTCAAATTTGGCGCTGACTTTGTAATCGGCGGACCAGCTTATTTGCAATAAATTGGCAGACTTGAGTGCCAAAAACAAAACGGCTGCAAAACCAAGCATGACAAACAAGCCAACCCAGACATCATTTTTTGAACGTTGCATGGTGAATTCCTTAAATACTGAACATCATCACCGTGAGGATGAAATCCAAACCCAAAACAGATAACGATGAAACCACCACACTGCGCGTGGTGGCATTGGCCACACCTTCAGGTGTGGGCTGGGCAATATAGCCTTGCAGTAAAGCAATGAAAGTGACGGCCACGGCAAACACAAGGCTTTTGATCATGCCGTTGCCGACGTCTTTGAAAACATCAACACCACCTTGCATTTGACTCCAAAAGGCACCGGAATCAACGCCAATCAGCAAAACACCGACGGTATAGCCCCCCAAAATACCAACAGCACTGAACACGGCAGTCAGCACGGGTAAAGCCAAAATACCACCCCATAGGCGAGGCGCCAAAATACGCAACTCAGGGTCAACAGCCATCATCTCCAGGGCAGTCAATTGCTCACCCGCTCGCATCAAACCGATTTCGGCCGTGATAGAAGCACCGGCGCGCCCGGCAAACAACAGAGCAGCAACCACAGGCCCTAATTCACGCACCAAGCTCAGCGCCACCAGCAAACCCAAAGCTTCGGCCGATCCATAACGCTGCAAAGTGTAGTACCCCTGCAAGCCCAGCACAAAACCCACAAACAAGCCTGACACGGTAATGATGGCCAAGGAATAATTGCCCAAAAAATGCACCTGGTCCCGCACCAGATCAAAACGCCGCAAGCAGCGACCCGACAGTTTCATCAAACGCCAAAGCAAGCGCGCGCCAAAACCCCATCCGGCCAAAATTTGACGGGCCACAAAACCCAACTCAGCTGGGTGATACCACTTCATGGCTGCACCCCGAAATCGTCCAGTGCACTGACGCCGGGGTAATGAAACGGCACGGGGCCTTCGCTCAAGGCGTTCACAAATTGGTGAATTAACGGATCGGCGCAGGCCCTGAGCTCAGCGGGCGTCCCTTGGGCGGCCACTTTGCCGTTGGCGAGCATGATCACATGATCAGCAATTGCGAAAGTTTCATCCACATCATGAGATACCACGATGCTCGTGACGCCCAAACTGTCGTTCAATCTCCGAATCAAACGCGCGGCAGTGCCTAAGGATATAGGGTCCAAACCCGCAAAAGGCTCGTCATACATGATCAGATCGGGGTCCAGAGCAATCGCACGGGCCAAAGCGACACGGCGACTCATGCCTCCCGAAATTTCAGACGGCATTAAATCTCGCGCTCCCCGCAAACCCACCGCATCCAGCTTCATCAGAACAATGTCGCGAATCAACTCTTCAGACAAAGGCGCGTGTTCGCGCAAGGGAAAGGCCACATTGTCAAACACAGACATGTCGGTGAACAAGGCGCCAAACTGGAACAACATGCCCATTCGCCTGCGCGCCGCGTACAACTCCGGTTGTCGCATTTGAGTGACGTCTTGTCCATCAAACAAGACCTCGCCTTGTTGCGCTCGGTATTGTCCCGCAATCAGCCTTAGCACTGTGGTCTTGCCACCCCCTGAGACCCCCATCAACGCAGTCACTTTTCCCTTGGGCACTTGCAAAGACAAGCCATCCAATATGATGCGCTCTGCATACCCGAAGGTCAGATCTCGCAATTCAACAAGAGATTCAGTGAGGGCCATTTTTTAAAAAACAAAAAAGCCAGCGTAAGCCGGCTTTTGTGATGGTAAAGGATTCAAGTTAACGATTTGTAAACTGCCAGAGAATTCATTTTAACGGCCTGCGCAAAACAGTGCCTTGAAAAGGAGAATCCATTCAACGTGGCAAACCAGTCTGGCCCATCAAGAACTCGTCCACCGCGCGGGCCGCTTGTCGGCCTTCACGAATTGCCCAAACCACCAAAGACTGCCCGCGACGCATGTCGCCGGCGGCAAACACTTTACCCACGTTGGTGACATAGCCGCCAGTCAAATCAGTCGTTGCTTTGGCATTGCCTCGGGCGTCCTTGTCCACGCCGAAAGCCTCCAGCACTGTGGCAACCGGGTTGACAAAGCCCATGGCCAACAACACCAGATCTGCTTTGTATTCTTTTTCGGTGCCAGCAATCTCAACCAACTTCCCGTCTTTGAATTCGACATGCACAGTGGTCAGGCCCGTGAGTTTGCCTTTTTCACCCTTGAAGGCTTTGGTGGAGACCGCAAATTCGCGGGTACAACCTTCTTCGTGAGAAGAAGAAGTGCGCAACTTCATGGGCCAGTAAGGCCAAGTCAGCGGTCGGTTCTCTTCCTTAGGGGGTTCAGGCATCACTTCAAACTGCGTCACACTCACCGCGCCATGGCGGTTAGAGGTCCCCACGCAGTCAGAACCCGTATCGCCTCCACCGATCACAATGACGTTCTTCCCATCGGCGCGCAATTGAGACTTGAGCTTGTCGCCGGCATTGACCTTGTTTTGCTGAGGCAGGAACTCCATTGCAAAGTGGATGCCATCCAAATCCCGACCTGGCACGGGCAGGTCACGGGACTGCTCAGAACCGCCCGTGAGCAACACCGCATCAAAATCTTTTTTGAGCTGGTCGGCTGAGATGGTTTCTTTCGACCAGTTGATGACTTTGGAGCCTTCTGGCCAGTTACCTACCAGAACGCTGGTACGGATTTTTACACCCTCGGCTTCAAGTTGCTTGACCCGCCGGTCAATGTGCGTTTTCTCCATCTTGAAGTCGGGGATGCCGTAACGCAACAGACCACCAACACGGTCGTTCTTTTCGAAGAGGCTTACATCGTGACCTACCCGTGCTAACTGCTGGGCTGCGGCCATACCGGCAGGGCCCGCACCAATCACGGCGACAGTTTTACCGGTCTTGATCTTGGCGGGACGCGGCGTCACCCAACCTTCGGCCCATGCGCGGTCAATGATCGCGTGTTCAATGGACTTGATACCTACCGCATCGTCATTCACGTTGACTACGCAAGCGGCTTCGCAGGGTGCGGGGCAGATACGGCCGGTGAACTCAGGAAAATTATTGGTACTGTGCAGCACTTCGATTGCATTTTTCCAATCATCTCGGAAAACCAACTCATTGAAATCAGGAATGATGTTGTTGACGGGGCAACCGCTGTTGCAAAACGGCGTACCGCAGTCCATGCAACGGGCTGCCTGTGTTTTGGACTCCTCAGGGGTCAGTCCGATCACGAATTCTTTGTAATTTTTCAAGCGATCAGAAACAGGTTTGTAACCCTCTTCGATACGCTCAAACTCCATGAAGCCGGTAATTTTTCCCATGATAATTTTCCTTCAATCTTGACGTTCGACTCAGGCGACAAGCGCTTGGCCAGTCTTGGCCTTGGCGGACTTGCGCGCATTGATTTCGCCCAGGGCACGTTTGTACTCGTTGGGAAACACCTTCACGAATTTGGTGCGTGCAGTGGCCCAGTTGTCCAGCAATTCACGGGCGCGCTGACTGCCTGTCCACTTGTGATGGTCTTCGAGCAACTTCTTGAGCTGTACTTCGTCTGCCACATCACGGTGCCACACGTTGCGGTCCAACTGAGCTTCTTGCTCGGCTGCAGTTAATACTTTTTCCATGCTGACCATGGCGGTGTTGCAACGTGATGCGAACTGCCCATCTTCGTCGTACACATACGCCACGCCACCGCTCATACCTGCACCGAAATTTCGGCCTGTTTTGCCCAGCACGGCCACAGTCCCACCGGTCATGTATTCACACCCGTGGTCGCCAGTGCCTTCGACCACAGCTGTAGCACCCGACAAACGGACGGCAAATCGCTCGCCTGCCACACCGGCAAAGAAGGCCTCGCCCGTGGTCGCGCCGTACATGACGGTATTGCCCACGATGATGTTCTGAACCGCCACACCACGAAAGTCCAAGCTCGGACGCACCACGACTCGGCCACCCGATAAGCCTTTGCCCGTGTAGTCGTTGGCTTCACCGATCAAATACAAGGTGATGCCTTTGGCCAAGAAAGCGCCGAACGATTGACCGCCCGTGCCTTCCAGTTGAATCCGGATCGTGTCATCGGGCAGACCTTCAGGGTGCGCCTTGGTCACTGCTCCCGACAACATGGCACCGACGGATCGGTTCACGTTGCGGGCAGTTTCCATGAATTGCACCTTTTCACCCTTGTCGATGGCCGCACGGCTCTTGGTGATCAACACATTGTCCAAGGCCTTTTCCAAGCCATGATCTTGTGTGGCGACATGACGCACAGGCACATCGGCAGGCACTTGAGGTACAGCCAACAAGCGTGAGAAGTCCAAGCCTTTGGCCTTCCAGTGTTCCACGCCTGCTTTCATGTCGAGCAGGTCGGCACGACCCACCAGGTCGTCGAATTTCGCAATGCCCAGTTGGGCCATGATGTGTCGAACTTCTTCAGCGATGAAGAAAAAGAAATTCACCACATGTTCTGGCTTGCCTGAGAATTTTTTACGCAACACAGGGTCTTGCGTTGCCACCCCGACGGGGCAGGTATTCAAGTGGCACTTGCGCATCATGATGCAACCTTCGACCACCAGAGGAGCGGTTGCAAAACCAAATTCATCTGCGCCCAAAAGCGCACCGATGGCGACGTCGCGACCTGTCTTCATCTGACCGTCAGCCTGGACACGGATACGGCCACGCAAGCGGTTGAGGACCAAGGTCTGCTGGGTTTCGGCCAAACCGATTTCCCAGGGTGAGCCTGCATGTTTGACAGAGGACCAGGGGGACGCTCCAGTGCCACCGTCGTGACCGGCAATCACCACGTGATCGCTCTTGCACTTGGCCACACCGGCGGCGATGGTGCCGACGCCGATTTCCGACACCAGTTTGACGCTGATATCACTGTGGGGCGCCACGTTCTTGAGGTCGTGGATCAGCTGAGCCAAATCCTCGATCGAATAAATGTCGTGGTGCGGAGGTGGAGAAATCAGACCGACACCAGGCACCGAGTGGCGCAACTTGCCGATGTAGTCGGACACTTTGCCGCCGGGCAACTGACCTCCTTCGCCGGGCTTGGCGCCTTGCGCCATCTTGATCTGAATCTGGTCAGCACTTGACAGGTATTCGGCAGTGACACCAAAGCGGCCAGAAGCCACTTGTTTGATCTTAGAACGAAGACTGTCCCCCGCCAGCAACGGCAAGTCCACTTCGACGTTCTCCTCGCCGATCACACTTTTCAAGGAATCGCCTAATTTGATCGGGATGCCTTTGAGTTCGTTGCGGTAACGCGCCGAGTCTTCACCGCCTTCACCGGTGTTACTCTTGCCACCAATACGGTTCATGGCCACGGCCAAGGTGGCATGCGCTTCGGTGCTGATAGAGCCTAACGACATTGCGCCCGTTGCGAAACGTTTGACGATCTCAGCCGCTGACTCGACCTTTTCCAAAGGAATCGCCTTGGACGGGTCAATCTTGAACTCGAACAAACCGCGCAGGGTCATGTGGCGCTTGCTCTGGTCGTTGATGATCTGCGCATATTCCTTGTACGTGCTGAAGTTGTTGGCACGTGTGGAGTGCTGCAACTTGGCAATCGCGTCAGGGGTCCACATGTGCTCTTCGCCACGGGCACGCCAAGCGTATTCGCCGCCAGCGTCGAGCATGGTGGCGAGAACAGGGTCGTCTCCAAAGGCGGCCGTGTGCATGCGGAAGGCTTCTTCGGCGATTTCGAACACACCAATGCCGCCCACTCGGCTGGCCGTGCCGGTGAAGTACTTGTTGATGGTTTCGGTGTTGATGCCGATGGCTTCAAACAATTGCGCACCACAATAAGACATGTAGGTCGACACGCCCATCTTGGACATGATCTTGGACAGGCCCTTACCGATGGCCTTGACGTAGTTGTAGATGGCTTTCTCGGCGGACAGGTCACCCGGCAATTCTTTGTGCAAATCGGCCAAGGTCTCCATGGCCAAGTAGGGGTGAACAGCTTCGGCGCCGTAGCCCGCCAATACAGCAAAGTGATGTACCTCACGGGCAGTACCTGTTTCCACCACCAAACCAGCGGTGGTGCGCAGGCCTTCGGTGACCAGGTGCTGGTGGATGGCCGACAAGGCCAGCAGTGCAGGAATAGCCACTTGGGTGGGATTCACGCCACGATCGCTGATGATCAGTATGTTGTGCCCGCCTTTGATCGCATCGACAGCTTCGGCACACAGAGAGGCTAACTTAGCCTCCACACCTTCCCGCCCCCACAGGGCGGGGTAGGTGATGTCCAGCGTGGCACTCTTGAATTTACCTTTGGTGGCTTTGTCAATGTTGCGCAACTTGGCCATGTCGGCAAAGTCCAAAATCGGCTGGCCCACTTCAAGGCGCATGGGCGGGTTGACCTGGTTGATGTCCAGCAGGTTCGGCTTGGGTCCAATGAAGGACACCAAGGACATCACGATTGCTTCGCGAATAGGGTCAATCGGCGGGTTGGTCACTTGCGAGAACAACTGCTTGAAGTAGTTGTAAAGCGGCTTGTTTTTGTCAGACAACACGGCCAGCGGGCTGTCGTTGCCCATAGAACCAATGGCCTCTTCACCAGCTGACGCCATAGGGGCCAGCAGAAATTTGATGTCTTCCTGCGTGGTGCCAAAGGCTTGCTGAAGATCGAGCAAAGGCACCTCGGAAGGACCCGCTATTTGTGCCTGCGCCACATCGTCTAGTTTGATGCGCAGATTTTCAATCCACTGCTTGTAAGGCTTGCTGCTGGCGAGGCTGGACTTGAGTTCCTCATCGTCGATCATGCGACCTTGTTCCAAATCGATCAAGAACATCTTGCCGGGTTGCAAGCGCCACTTGCGCACGATCTTGCTTTCGGGGATCGGCAATACGCCGGTTTCCGAACCCATGATGACCATGTCGTCGTCGGTGATGCAGTAACGCGAAGGACGCAAGCCGTTGCGGTCCAGCGTGGCGCCGATCTGGCGGCCGTCGGTGAATACTATCGAGGCTGGGCCATCCCACGGCTCGAGCATGGCGGCGTGGTATTCATAGAAGGCCTTGCGGCGCTCGTCCATGGTGGTGTGGTTTTCCCAAGGCTCGGGAATCATCATCATCATGGCCTGGCTGATGGGGTAACCCGCCATGGTCAACAGTTCCAGGCAGTTGTCAAAAGTCGCGGTGTCGGACTGACCCGCAAAACTAATGGGGTAGAGCTTTTGCAAATCATTGGCAAGCACAGGCGACGACATGACGCCTTCGCGGGCTTTCATCCAGTTGTAGTTGCCTTTGACGGTGTTGATTTCGCCGTTGTGCGCCACATAGCGGTAAGGGTGCGCCAATGGCCACTCCGGGAAGGTGTTGGTCGAAAAACGCTGATGCACAAGGCCCAGTGCAGAGACGCAACGCTCGTCTTGCAAATCAAGATAGTAGGTGCCCACTTGATCGGCTAGCAGCAAGCCTTTGTAAACCGCAGTTCGGCTCGACATGCTTGGAATGTAGTACTCGTTGCTGTGTGTCAGGTTCAATGCCTGAATGGCCGCGCTGGCGGTCTTTCGAATCACGTACAGCTTGCGTTCCAGCGCATCCTGCACAATCACATCGGCGCCACGGCCGATGAAGATCTGCCGCATGACCGGCTCTTTTTCGCGCACAGTCGGTGACATGGGCATATCGCGGTTGACAGGGATGTCGCGCCAACCGAGCACCACCTGACCTTCGGCCTTGACAGCGCGCTCAAGTTCTTGCTCACACGCCATGCGTGAAGCATGCTCTTTGGGCAAGAACACCATGCCAACCCCGTACTCACCAAAAGGAGGCAGACTCACACCCTGCTTTCCCATTTCTTCTCGATAAAGGGCATCGGGCAATTGAATCAAGATACCGGCACCATCCCCCATGAGCGCGTCCGCACCGACAGCACCTCGGTGGTCGAGGTTTTCAAGAATCTTCAAAGCCTGCGTGACAATGGCGTGACTTTTATGCCCCTTGATATGGGCCACAAAGCCCACACCGCAAGCATCGTGTTCATGTGCCGGGTCATAAAGACCGTTGAGTTGAATGTGTTCTTTTTCGGCTGCCGTGGTCATGGCGCACTCCTAAGGGTTTTTACGCAGATCGAAGAGTGTAGTGCACTGCAACAACAATGCCAATATTTTTAATTAGGGTCAGATTCCGATTAAAAATACCGGGCCCCTCAAGGAAATCAATTGGGGACGGATTAGGCACGGCTGTCTGTTTTGTTTTTGAAAGGCCGCCCTGCTCGACCCGGTAACAGGCGCCGGGTTGTCAATTGCCGAAGTTCAGAAACAAAATCGGAAGAACCTAAAGCCCAGCCGGACAAAGCGCTTTGCGTCAATTTCTCTTTTTCAGATGGGCCCATGCCCGTCTGAACCAGTTCTCGGTAAGCAGCTTCACGGGCGAATGGCGTATTGCCCAAGCCCCAAAACAGCGCATGCGGCGTCACCAATCTGTCGCTCACCTGCCCAATACAGTGCCTGTGACTGGACCATTTGAAATCCACCGGCAAATCAACCATGCCCGCCCGAACGGGATTCAAGTCGATATAAACCATGCAGGCCAATAAATACCGCTCGCTCTCAATCAGATTGCTCCTATAACGCCCTTCCCACAGCGTACCGGTCCGGTGATGACGCGCATTGAAGTAACGCACATAACTGCGCCCCACCGCCTGCATCCACTTAGGCAAGCCATCGTCCGTTTCGGGTGTGGCCAAAAAGTGGACATGGTTGTCCATGATCACGTAAGCGTGAATAGCAACTTTGAAGCTTGCAGCATGTTCTGTCACCAAAGACAAGAACATCTCCCTGTCCGCATCGTCCCGAACAATCGCTTGACGGTCATTGCCGCGTTGGATAACGTGATGGGGATATCCGGTTACTGTGAGTCTTGGAAGTCTGGCCATGAGCCTCGCCTAGAAAAAATCACATGATTTTAATTGGGATCTGACCCCGATTAAGCATTGCATCACCCTTTCTTGTAAACCCTGATCGAAAAGGCATCGGGGGCCGTTTCACAGGACATCACGTTATAGAGCTGTTTTTGGTCTAAGAAAAAATAATCCGAACAGTCGGTCGCTCCTTGTTGGTCATCGGCTGCCAGGGTTTTGATGACGCGGAAGATATTACCGGGCATGCCCTCCATCGCCTGGCGGTTACGCTTAAAGTCGTCTTTGATGCTTTGCACGTCTGCTGAAGGGATTGATTTGCGTTGCGCCGTGTCGAGCGCTGCTTTTTCAGCTTGTTGCAGTTGGATTGTCAATTGTGCTTTGGAGATCGAACCCTCATAAAAGGCCACGCAGGTACTGGATTTGGCGGGGCGTGCGCCCACCCACTTGCATTTTTCAGCACCAGGATTGAACTGCTGCTCGCTCACACCGAGTCGTTGTTTGGTGTCTGAATACCAAACGCCAACCCAACGCGGGTTGATGGTTTCAGCCACGGCATTCAATGAAAAGGCCAGTGCCAAAGCCATGCCCATACCCCTCAGGGCACGAGCCCCCATCACAGAATGAAAACGAATTTGCATTGAAATCTCCATAGCCTAATACCGCTACCCTTGCACGCCATTCTAGGGCGTTGCAAAAGTGGGTAAACCAACAAAACGACTGTCCACCAAAGTCTCCAGTCCAAATTCACGAAGTAAGGCCAGAAGCCTTTCAGCCGCACTGTGCTTTTTGTGGCCGGTGTAATGGGCGAGGATCAGCTCATTTTTCATGCTGTGCTCCCATCCAACCAACTCGGTTACGGTGACTTGGTAGCCATGCGCCTCCAAGTAAAGGCAACGCAAGACATTGGTCAGTTGGCTGCCCATTTCGCGGGTGTGTAAGGGATGGCGCCACAATTCAGCCAAGGGTGTTCGGTTGAGGTTCATTGCTTTGTTTTGGCGCAAATGTGCGGCCAATTCGGCCTGACAACAAGGCACCAAGACCATGTACTTGGCCTTCTTTTGCAAGCCAAAGGCGATCGCATCGTCGGTAGCCGTGTCACAGGCGTGCAAGGCGGTCACCACATCGATGTGCGCAGGCAGCAGATCTGATTGCGCCGATTGCGCCACAGTCAAGTTGAGAAACTGCATGCGATCAAACCCCAGTCGCATCGCCAATGCGCGGGATGAAGCGACCAACTCTGGCCGCGTTTCAATACCGAAAATCGTACCTTGTCCCATGGCTTTGAAATACAAGTCGTAAATAATGAAACCCAAATACGATTTGCCTGCGCCGTGATCAGCCAAGGTGGGCTGGGCCGCATCGTTGCTTGCGGGCAACTCTTTCAGCAACTTTTCAATGAATTGGAAGAGATGGTAGACCTGCTTGAGCTTTCGTCTTGAGTCTTGGTTGAGTTTGCCCTCGCGGGTCAAGATATGCAGCTCTTTGAGCAATTCAATGGACTGGCCAGGTCGCACTTCGGGAGGTAGCACCTGCATCGCATCGGTTGACTTCAAGGGTCTTATTTTATTTTTCATGATGACTTTCTGGTGTCGGTGTGGGACCGACATTGAGTGCCGTCCATCCTTCCAAGCCCAAATTTTCAAGCGTTTTCATATTGGTTTCAAAAATCGCTTCTGGGTCCGGAAATGCTTCTACAGCACGGTCGATGCTGGCCTCCCTGATCAAATGCAAAGTGGGGTATGGCGATCGGTTGGTGAAATTGGTGATGTCGTCTGCACGGGTCCCGGCAAATTGGTAATCCGGGTGGAAACTCGCAATCTGAATCACACCCTCTAAATCCAAAGCCTTTAACACCGCTTCAGCTTCAGCCAAAAAATCATTGAAATCCAAAAAATCCCGCAAGACCGTGGGCACGATCAGCAAGGTGGTATCTCGCACCTCAGGATTGAACGTAATCAATTCGCGTAATTGCATTTCCAACTCATCGCGCAATTCATTCACACTTCGCGCCTGGCTTAGGGCGTAATGGATTTGCTGCTTGACATGCACCGCCTTGGCAAATGGGCACAGGTTCAAACCGATCACGGCACGCTCCAACCACCTGCGGGTGTCTTCTATGTAAACAGATGAGGATGAATTCATGGCATAGCAAAAAGGAAACCGTCAGTTTGTTTGGCCAATGTGGTCTGAACGCCGTATGACCCAAGCCATCCGCCATGACAACAGCATGCCGACAACACAACAGGTTCCGGTGATCGTCCATGTCCATTGCCAGCCTCCAACTTGCGCCGCCAGCCAAGCCACAGCGGGTGGCCCCACAAACTGACCGACCGAAGACCATTGTTGCATCCACCCCACCGTCGCGGCCACGGTACCCTCAGAAGGCGCCAAACGCAGCGCAAGAGAAAACAAGGTGCCTGGCACCAGACCGCCACACATGGAGAACAACAACACACCGGCATAACGCCAAATAGGCGAATCCGATGTCCACGCACCAAAGGCCAACGCACCGCCCAATGCCATCGCCAAAAAACCAAAGTACAACAACGCGCCGGCCGAAACACCTTTTTGCAGCAACCGGCCAGAGGCCACATTGCCTAAAATGTTCACTGCCGCTGCCAGTGCGGTCAAAACACCCAACCAAGCCCCATTCAAACCAGCTTGCGCGTAAATAGAAGGCAAAAAACCAACCACGGCCAGCCATTGGCCAGAGTACATGGCAAAAGTCAAAGACACCAGCCAAGGGCCGGGAGCGCGCAATGTTTCTTGAATACGTTGTCCCAAGCTGTACCGAAAATCTGGGCTGGCGTTTACACGTTCAGTCGATGCCAAAGAGCGACGAATCGAGTCCGCAGGAACCGCGACAAGCAAGCCCATGGCCATCAATGCAGAAAGCCCGGCAAACAACCACCACCAACTCGGCCAGCCCCATACCGGAATCCACAAAGGCCCCACCAGCAAAGCCAAGGCCGTTCCTGCAGGCATATAAGCGCCCCACAGACCCATCATGGCATTGAGTTTGTCTGGCGGCACTAATTGCCGAATCAATGCCGGCGCCGGTAACGAGGCCAATAGAAAACCAAAACCTTCCATCCCCCTCAGCCATAGCAAGGCCTCAGGGGTGCTTGCCAGACCCCCCAAGACACTGGCCACTGACAATGCCAACAGACCACAAAGCATGCACAGCCGCAAACCCCAGCGGTCAGCGAACAAGCCCACCACCAACCCCAAAGCCATGCCCGCAAACTGCACCATCGATAGCAAAAAACCGGCTTGCAACCAAGTCACGCCCATTTGGGCTTGTAACTCTGGCAAAGCGGGCGGTAACTTGCCAATCTGCAAAGCAACCACCACGCCCGACAAAATAACGATCCAGGCCCCCATCAACGGGCTTTTTACGACAACCATTTTTGCCCCGTCAATCTTTCATGTTCACGGGCTGCAAATCGATCTGTCATGCCGGCAATGTAATCGGATACCGCACGTTGTATATCCTCACGTTCGGCAAAGTCTGTCGGCATTTCGGCCGGCTGAGAAACATAGGCCGCATACAAATCTCGCACCACGTTCTGAGCCTGCGCGCTGGTTTCAATGACCTTGGGGTGTCGGTACAAATGGGTAAATAAAAACTGTTGAAGTGGTGTCGAAAGCGCTTTCATATTCGCGCTGAACCCCACCAAAGGACCCGCCAACCGCACGTCTTCAACGCTTTGCGGCTTCGCCATTTGTAAGCTTTGTTGAGTAGAAGCGATCACGTCATACACCTGCTCACTGAGCATCCGTCTTATGGTCTCGTAAAGCAAGCGACGGGCGCGCGAAGCCTGGACCAAATCCGGGTGTTCGGCCAAGGCCTCTAACCTGAAGCGCTCAAACAGTTCAATCGATTGCAGCTGGTGCATCGAGATCAAGCCCGAACGAACACCGTCATCAATGTCATGTGCGTTGTAGGCAATCGCATCGGCAAGGTTACACAACTGCGCCTCCAAACTTGGCTGCGTGCGGTCCAAAAATCGTCGCGCCACACCCCCAGGTTCTTGGGCTTCGATCAAGGCTGCATTTTTGTGCGAACAATGCTTGAGGACACCCTCTCGGGTCTCAAAGGTGAGGTTCAATCCATCAAACGCCGGATAGCGTTCTTCCAAATGATCCACCACACGCAGGCTTTGAAAATTGTGCTCAAAGCCACCGTGCGCGGCCATGCACGCGTTCAGTGTGTCCTGTCCTGCATGGCCAAAAGGGGTGTGCCCCAAATCGTGCGCCAGCGCAATGGCTTCAACCAAGTCCTCATTCAGTCCGAGCGCACGGGCAATCGACCGAGCCAATTGCGCCACCTCCAAAGAATGGGTCAGGCGAGTTCGAAACAAATCGCCTTCATGGTTGAGGAATACCTGGGTTTTGTAGACCAAGCGGCGAAAAGCCGTGGAATGCACAATCCGGTCGCGATCTCGCTGAAAATCACTGCGTGTGGGCGCTGCGACTTCGAGATAGCGCCGCCCCCGTGACTGCGCAGGATCGCAGGCATAACTTGCGCCGTAGGCTGCGCTCATGGGTTGGCGCAGCAATGCGCAATCACCTCACGCACCATGGCATCGGGAGCGCTTTGCACCCTGGCCTGGCCTGGACTTTGAATCACCACAAATTTGATATCGCCGCCTTCGGCTTTTTTATCTAAGCGCATATGACTCACATAATGATCAACGTTGTGTTCCCTGTCGATCACAGGCGCTTGTGTGGCCAAACCTGCGCGCGCAATCAAAGCCCTCAGTCGTTCGACAAAAGCCCTGTCAACCAGTCCCAAACGCTCTGACAAATGGGCAGCCATGACCATGCCACACCCCACGGCTTCGCCATGCAACCAAACCCCAAAACCCAGACCCGCTTCAATAGCGTGCCCAAAGGTGTGCCCAAAATTCAGGATGGCGCGAATACCCGACTCACGCTCATCTTGCCCCACCACCCAAGCTTTGATCTCACAACTGCGTTGAACGGCATGCGCCAAAGCGGCTGGGTCGCGGGCTGTCAGCGCGTCGACATGCTGTTCAATCCAATCAAAAAAAGCCATGTCGGCAATCGGACCGTACTTGATCACCTCTGCCAGCCCTGCACTCAACTCCCTGGGGGGCAAGGTTTGCAAAGTCGCCAGATCACACACGACCAATCGGGGCTGGTAAAAAGCACCAATCATGTTCTTGCCCAAGGGGTGGTTGATGGCGGTTTTACCACCCACCGAAGAATCTACCTGGGCCAACAAAGTCGTTGGAACCTGCACAAAAGGCACACCCCGCATGTAACTGGCAGCAGCAAAACCCGTCATGTCCCCGACCACCCCTCCGCCCAAAGCAAACAGAACAGTTTTACGGTCAGCCCCCTGGCCTAGCAAGGCGTCAAAAATTTGATTGAGCGTGGCCCAATCTTTGTAAGCCTCGCCATCAGGCAGTGTCACCGTGTGAATCTGTTTGTAACGACCCGTCAACGCTCGGCGTAACTGCGCTTCGTAAAGAGGTGCGACCGTGGTGTTGGTCACGATCAAGGCTGTCGCGGCAGATGGCACGGCGCCATACGTTGTGTCCTGCCCGAGCAAGCCGGCGCCAATGACAATCGGGTAACTGCGCTCGTCGAGTGCAATCTGAACGGTGGTGGGTGTGATCTGGTCTTTCATAGCCGCCAAGTTTAGGGCAGAGCCGCTCATTCAGTCCGTGCTGGAGGGTGTTGGGTCTGAAGCCGTCTTGATTTTCAAAGGCAAATCACCCGCTACTTCTAGTTGCATGACGATCATATTGAGCAAGGTCGCCACACTGGGGCGACCGGTGTCCACCACAAAGTGCGCTGTTTCGCGGTACAAAGGATCACGGGCCTCATACAGGTTACGCAAGCGTTGCAAAGGGTCATTGACTTGCAGCAAAGGACGATTCACATCGTGACGAACGCGTCGGTACACTTCTTCAGGCATAGAGCGCAAATACACCACCCGACCGCGCTCATTTAATCTCTCACGATTGATCGCTCGCAGCACCGAACCGCCACCCGTTGACAGCACGCCTTGGTGGCGCAAGGTCAAATCGTCCAAGATGCCCTCTTCAATGTCCCGAAACCTCTCTTCACCCTCGCGGTTAAAGAACTCACGAATGGAGCATCCCAATCGCTGTTCGATCACGTGATCAGAATCGACAAATGGAAGACCCAAGCGCCGGCCCAGCTGTCTGCCGATCGTTGATTTTCCTGAACCAGGCAGGCCTACTAGGATGATGCTCAAGGGTAAAAAATCAAATAATTGGAAAAAGTGCCCACGCTAACCCGTGCAAGTAGGCCAGCGACAGACGCGTTTAAATGTATAAAGTGTATGCGAGGCGCGGGCCCGCTCTACCGATCCGATGCATCACTGATCATCCGAGGGGTAATGAATACCAGCATTTCTGTTTTACGCGTGACACGTTGTTGGTTTTTAAACAACCAGCCCAACACCGGCAGATCACCAAGACCCGGCACACGGGCTTCATCATCTTTATCTGCCTGCTCAAAAATCCCGCCAATCACCACCGTACCCCCATTTTCAACCAGCACCTGGGTTTTCACATGCTTGGTATTGATGGCATAGCCGGCTGGGGTAATTTGCCCCACGCTGTCTTTGTTGACATCGACGTCCAAGATGATGCTGCCATCTGGTGTGATTTGCGGCGTGACCTCCAACTTCAAGTTGGCTTTGCGGAAAGATACCGCCGTGGCGCCGCTGGCGGTGGCCAATTGGTAAGGCAATTCAGTGCCTTGCTCAATCAAGGCCTTGGTCTGGTCGGCAGTAACAACCCTGGGACTGGAGACGATTTTTCCTTTTCCGTCGGCCTCCAAGGCAGAGATCTCCAGATTCAAGAACTTATCAGCAGCAGCATTGAACAAGGACACCGCCATGCTGGCGGGAACATTGATGGTTTGACCGGCTTGACCGGCAGGTAAATTGACCATATTCCCCCCAATTACCCCGGCGGCCGTAGGGTTGACCACGGCACCCGCCGCCGAAGTCAACTGCCGCCCCTGTACCGATAAAGGGGTAGCAAAACCTCCTCCCAAGCGAACCCCCAGGGATTTGCCGAATTGATCGTCCGCCTCCACAATCCGCGCCTCGATCAACACTTGGCGAACAGGGACGTCCATCTTGGCAATGACGGCCTGAATTTTGTCGGTATGCGCCGGTACGTCGGAGATGAACAACTGATTGGTGCGCGGCTCAGCCAACAAGGACCCTCGAGGGCTGAGCCAACGCCCACCCGGTGCGGCGGTCCCTGAGCTGCTGGCCATTCTCTGAGCCACATCGGCAGCCTTGGCATATTTCAAAGTGATGGCCAAAGTCTGGAGCGGTGCCATGGCCTGCAACAAGGCTTCATTCTCAATCGCTTGTTTTTCCCGCATCAGCCATTCTTCTTTGGGTGCAACCCAAATCACGTTGTCCTTGCGGCGCGAGCTCATGCCCTTCGATTGCAACACGATGTCCAGTGCCTGGTCCCATGGCACATTCATCAAGCGCACCGTGGTCGCACCACTCACCGCATCAGAGGCAATGATGTTAATTTGAGTGAAATCAGCAATCACTTGCAGCAAGGCGCGCAGCTCAATGTGCTGGAAATTCAAAGATATTTTTTCGCCACTGAACGGCGCACCAAATGCCAGGCCAAAACCTGCTTTCGGCGCAGACAGACCCCAGGATGGGGGCGCGACATCGCTCCTTTCTGTTGACGAAGAAATTACGAAAGATGGCTCCAGCGTTTGCGCCGCCACTTGAGAGACTCTAGAGAAACAAGCTATCTGACATGAAATCCACAAAACCCGGTAAACAAACTGGGATAAAACGAACGGCTTCATGGTCTTTTTTCCTTTGTCGCTAAGGTGGCGCGCCTGATCGGCAGAACGTCCACACGTTGCCCCCATCGGCCATCGGCTTGCTTGACTGGCGTGCTAACTTGAAGCTCAACCTCTTCAAGCCCAATGACACGACCGCCCTCAAGACCGAGCACATCGCCCCATGCCAATCGAAACAACCCAGCAGGGGTAAGAATCAAGGCATAGCGAGCACCGGCATGGTTGAAAGTGCCCACCAACTGCATCTCTTTTAAGGGCCAACGAAGCAAAGGATGCACACCCAGACCCAGACCTCCCTCATACGAGACGTCTGGCATGGCCGCTGAGGGCTTGATAAACGGGTCGCCATTTGTCAAGCTTTCTTTCAGCCTCAGGCCGCCCAAGTCCCTTCTTTCAATCGCATCGGAGGGAACCAAAGTTGCCACGGCAGGCCTCAGAGGCAAATGCAACAAGGCTTCCAAGCTCACTTCTCCGGAGGGTGAGGCTGTCAATATCCATTTTTCAGGTACCCACAAAGCGGCCTGATGAAACAGGGCATCGCTCCACAATAAAATCTGCGCAAACTGACCATGCAAACGCAAACTCAAAGACCGACTCTCCCACCCATTCCTGGGCTGCGGGTCTACTGGTTTGAAACTGTCAACCTGCAATCCGTGTTTTTGCGCCTGTGCATACAAAGCCATCACCACGCTTTGCGATTGCGCGGCAGTAGGCCAAGCAGCTTGCTCTAAATTCATCGCCTGTTGGGGTAAGGCCGTAGGTTCAATTTTCCATTGATTGAATCGGGCTTGCTCGGCCTGCACTTGCATCTGCAAAGCCTGGCGTTGTGTTTGTAACTGCACCACATCAGGCCCTTCATCTGAAGCCGAGACGCCAACTACCAGCGCACCAAGAGCCGCAAAAACAAGAACCAAAGTCACCAGCACCTTTCGAGGCCACATCAGCCAGTCTTGCCCAGCGAGCTCATGCCACAAGGTCTGGAAATGGGGCCATTGAAAACCTGAAATGAACATCCACATCTCCTTACTCGGAAACAGGCTTTGCAGAGGGTAGCGCCGCCTCAAACTTGGGGGACAACTCTGGCCAAGGCCAAAGAGCCTGGGCAACATAACGCAGGACAGGGCGTTGACCGGACACTTGGGGCAAAGTTTCCAATGCCATCAGTGCAGGAGGTTGTTGCCAAGGCAAAACACCCACTAACTCGTTGAGGACTTGCTGCACCGCCAGTCCCGATTCAGCCTGACCTTGCAATCGCCATGAAGGACCCTCCAAACGCAATTCTTGAATTTGCACCCCTTCAGGCCAACGCAAGGCCAAGGACTTGTTCAATGCAAGCAAATTCTGCCCCCGCTGGCGTAAGGCCTCCATTTTGAGAAAACTGTCTTGCGCCTTCTGTCGTTGCGACTGGTCGTTTTGCATTTGGAGATTTTTTTGTAGCAGCACGCTCAGCTGTGTTTTCAGGTCAAGCACCTTTGCCTGCTGCTGCGCAACCTCTGTTTGCACCTCATTGACAACCCACGCCGCAGCAAGACCGCCGCTGACAGCGCTCAAGAGCATGGCCACAATCCATCTCATCTTTCTCAAAGTCCGAACTTTGTCGCGATAGGGTGCAAAGTTCCAGGAAGTCATGAGCGAGCACCCTGCCAAGCCAAATCGCACGCTATGCGGTACCGAAGGGACGTACCTTCCCATATTGCAAGGTCCATTGCAGGCTCAACACCCAAGAATTGCAAACTCAAACCTGCCGCGCGACTCATCTGATCGGCTGCACGGGTCCAGGCTATGCCACAAGCTCCCCAAGAGACGGTGCGAGACCCAGATATTGAACGAGACTCCGTTTCTTGAGGCTCACAGCGGAACTCCACCACCACGGCATCCCACTCCAGCTGCAGGCGTTGGCTTGCAGCCCAGACCACCTGCGCACGGATGTCCTTCTCAGGTAAAGCATCCTCCACCTGAAGGCTGTCCTGCGCGACCTGATCCTGAGGCAGGCCCATGGCCAAACGCCTGCGAGGTAATTCTGCTCGCTTTAACCAGTTTTGAATGGCTGCTCCACTTGCCAGTGGGTCTTGCCATGGTGAGGCCCTCGGGTCAACCCAGTCCTTAGCAACTGAGCGCTGAATTTGACCGCTGGCCATGCTTGCAGGACCCAGGTCCACCAAGGTCATGCCCTGTGCATCGATTGACAGACCCAACCAGCCAGGCGATTGGCGCCGCCATTTCCCAAAAGACTGAAACATAGAGATACCCTGCCTTTTAATTAGAGTTCTTTAGGTATCAATTTTTAACACGCAAAGATTCTTTTGGAAACAGGGTTTGCATTTACATATCAGCGCAAGGGGTTTTTATAATGTGGGGCGGTCTTTTCCGCTCAGCCCATGCCATACACAGACCAAACCGTCACCAACAAAGCCTCCCAAAACCCCCCGCAGTCCAGACATTGGCTTGTCAAGGTGATGTTATGGATCGTCGGATTGGGCATAGCCGCCGCCCTCTCACTGATGCTGCTCATCGGCGTGTCTTTGGTCATGGCCTACCCGAACCTGCCGGATATTTCCGACCTGGCTGAATACAGCCCGAAATTGCCTCTGCGCATCTTCACAGCCGAAGGTGATCTGATAGGTGAGTTTGGGGAGGAGCGTCGCAACCTAACACCCATTAAAGATATCCCTCAAATCATGAAAGACGCCGTGCTTTCGATAGAGGATTCGCGGTTTTACCAACATGGGGGGGTGGATTACCTGGGCATCCTGCGCGCCGGTTTTGCCAATCTGGGCAAGCGCAAAAGCCAAGGCGCGTCAACCATCACCATGCAGGTGGCACGCAATGTGTACCTGTCTACCGAAAAAACGTACACCCGAAAAATTTACGAAATACTGCTGACATTCAAGCTAGAGCACATGCTGACCAAGGACCAGATCCTTGAAATCTACATGAACCAGATCTTTCTGGGCAACCGGGCTTACGGTTTCGCCTCGGCCTCTGAAGCCTACTTTGGCAAGCCTTTGAAAGACATCAGCATCGCCGAATCTGCCATGCTGGCAGGTCTGCCTAAAGCGCCATCGGCTTACAACCCCATCAGCAACCCTTCGCGGGCTAAAGTTCGACAGCAATACATCATCGAGCGGATGTTGGACAACCGCTTCATCACCCCCGCGCAGGCAGAAAAAGCGAAAGCCGAGGTCTTGCAAATCAGATCCGGCTCAGACAAACAAAAAGTGCACGCCGAATACGTGGCAGAGACCGTGCGGCAATTGATTTACGCCCAATACGGACCTGAAACCTACACCCGCGGCATGAACGTGTTCACCACCCTAAAGTCATCCGACCAAGAGGCTGCCTACAAAGCCTTGCGTCAAGGCATCATGGATTTCGAGCGTCGGCAAATTTACCGTGGCCCCGAAAAATTCATCGCACTGCCTGCCAACGCCAAAGACTTGGAAGATGTGATTGACGACGCTTTGGAGGACTCTCCGGACAACGGCGACGTCATGTCCGCAGTGGTGCTCGAAGCCTCATCGCGCAGAGTTCTGGCCATACGCCAAAACGGTGAACAGTTAGAAATCACAGGTGAAGGTTTGCGTCCGGCCCAATCGGGTTTGTCTGACAAAGCATCTCCCGCCGTTCAAATACGGCGGGGCGCCGTCATACGGGTGGTCAAACTACCCAAAGGAAATTGGGAAATCACCCAACTTCCTGAAGTCGAAGGTGCTTTGATAGCCTTGAACCCCAAAGATGGGGCGATCAAAGCTTTGGTCGGCGGCTTCGATTTTGTAAAAAATAAATTCAACCACGTCACCCAGGCTTGGCGTCAACCCGGCTCCAGCTTCAAACCCTTCATTTACTCGGCAGCGCTCGAAAAAGGCTTCACACCCGCCACTGTGGTCAATGATGCGCCTTTGTTTTTTGATGCCGGTGTGACGGGCGGGCAACCCTGGGAACCCAAAAACTACGATGGCACTTTTGACGGACCGATGACCTTGCGCCGGGGCTTGGCGAAATCAAAAAACATGGTCTCTATCCGGGTACTGCAATCCGTGGGGGCTCGCAATGCACAAGACTGGATCACACACTTTGGTTTCGAAGCCGAAAAACACCCCGCGTACCTCACTATGGCGCTGGGTGCTGGCTCAGTCACGGCCATGCAAATGGCCACGGCTTATTCGGTATTTGCCAATGGTGGATACCGCGTTCAGCCTTTCTTGATTTCTAAAATCACGGACCAAAGGGGCAAGATCCTGGTGGAAACAGCGCCAGCTGAAATCACCGAAGAACAAAGGGCCATTCCCGCGCGCAATGCCTTTACCATGACCAGTCTTTTGCAAGAGGTCACCCGATCAGGCACAGCGGCACGCGCCCAAGCCACACTCAAACGACCCGACGTGTATGGCAAAACAGGCACCACCAATGACGCCATGGACGCCTGGTTTGCAGGCTACCAGCCTTCATTGGCTGCCATCGTCTGGATCGGTTACGACACGCCGCGCAAATTAGGTGACCGCGAAACGGGTGGCGGTTTGAGCTTACCGATCTGGATCAAGTACATGGAAACCGCGTTGCGCAACATCCCCGTCCAAGAGCCCTCTGCACCTGAAGGTTTGGTTCAGGTTGGAGGTGAGTGGTTTTACTCGGAACATGGCGCTTCAGGTGGGGTGCGTAACCTGGGTGGCACCAGCCCAGCAGGCAAGACAGAAAGTGAAACCCCTGCGGCTTTGCCTAAACCCGATGAGCGCTCACGCATCATCGATCTGTTTCGCAATTGACTGCAATCAGGCTGTAAAGACCAAAGGCAGTCCCGCTTGCTCCGAAGCATAACGGGTCAAGTTGGCAAAAAACTCGCCCTGCCCTTTGGTGTCTTGCCAAGCGCCCTCAACCCATTTGTAATGGTAGCCGCCGGACTTGGCGGCCATCCAAACTTCATGCAATGGTTTTTGCAAGTTCAAGATGATTTGGCTGCGATTGGCAAAACTCAATGTAATCATGCCGCCCGAACGTTGGTTGTCGACATCGGCCTCAGTTTCATCGTTGATGCGGTCACAACTTTGCTCCACAGCCGATAAAAGATGTTCGGCTTGGGTCAGGAATTCGAGGTCGGTCATTACAATCCGGTGCATGTTGAAGGTTTGTTCAATTTTAGTCACTCGCCAATGCCTTGTACTTTGTACGGTAGCTTTGGTCGGCTGCGGCCAAAAAGGCCCTTTGAAATTACCCACCGATGACACGGCTCGCGGCAGGGCCACTTTGATCGAAACATTGACGCCGGACCCTCTGCGGAACAAGAAAACCTCGCCCAGCAAGCCCGCCAGCACCGATGTACCGATACCCAATGCCACCCCTCCGATCCCAGCCCCAACGCAACCTGCTTCACAATGACTGCTGCCTCCTCACTACCTGGTCACCCCTTCATCACCTACCAATCGGGTGAGTTGTATGTGGAACAAGTTCGTCTTTCAGAACTCGCCCGCACACATGGCACCCCCTTGTTTGTTTACTCCAAAGCGGCCATGCTGTCTGCACTGGGGGCTTACCAGCGCGGGTTTGCAGGCCGCAAAGCACACATCTGCTACGCCATGAAAGCGAACTCAACACTGGGCGTGTTGCAAGTATTTGCCCAAGCCGGTTGCGGGTTTGACATTGTCTCGGGCGGCGAGTTGGCGCGTGTCTTGGCGGCAGGAGGCGATCCGGCCAAAGTTATTTTTTCCGGCGTGGGTAAAACCCGTGCCGAAATGCAGCAAGCCTTGCAAGCTGGCATCGGCTGCTTTAACGTCGAAAGCACCGCCGAGTTAGAGGTACTCAATGAAGTCGCTGAATCGATGGGGGAGAAGGCTTGTGTCAGTCTGCGCGTCAATCCCAACGTCGATCCTAAAACACACCCTTATATCTCCACAGGACTCAAGGGCAACAAGTTCGGTGTGGCTCACGAACAAGCGGTACACATTTACCTGCATGCAGCCCGTTTGCCCGGACTTAAAGTGGTGGGCATAGATTGCCACATTGGCTCGCAAATCACAGAGATGACACCCTACCTGGATGCCATGGACCGGGTGCTCGACCTGGTCACCCAGATTGAAGCCGCGGGTGTACCTATTCACCACATCGATTTTGGCGGTGGCCTGGGCATCAACTACAACGGCGACACGCCACCTGAAGCAGACGCGTTGTGGGCACAACTCCTGGCCAAACTGGATGCACGCGGTTTTGGCGACCGCCAATTGATGATAGAACCCGGTCGTTCACTGGTGGGTAACGCAGGGGTGTGTCTGTCCGAGGTGCTCTACCTCAAGCCAGGTGAACAAAAGAACTTTTGCATCATCGATGCCGCCATGAACGACTTGCCTCGCCCCGCGATGTACCAGGCCTACCATCACATCACGCCAGTGCAGCCGCGAATCGGCACTGGTGACGTCTTTGACGTGGTTGGACCCATTTGTGAAAGTGGCGATTGGATCGGCCGGGACCGCTCACTCAACGTTCAACCCGGGGACGTGCTGGCCGTGTTGTCTGCCGGGGCTTATTGCATGAGCATGTCGAGCAACTACAACACCCGAGGTCGCGCCGCTGAAATTTTGGTGGATGGCGACCAAGTGCATTTGATACGTGAGCGCGAATCTGTATTCGATACTTTCCAGCTAGAGCACTTGCCTGTTTAAACAGGGCGGCCACAACTTACGCGGGGCGCCACCAAGCTCGCCACGCTCGCCAGCCCAGCAA